>CANFNN010000057.1 GCA_947448095.1 Bacteriovoracaceae bacterium
CTTGAGATGAAAAATCCTTCGGCTTTTTCCTATGTACTGCTTTCAACTAAATATCATTCCGGCAATTTTTCTCCCGTGGTGAAACTTGAAGGTCAAGTTGCGGGAAGTGAGACCTGGGAAGAATTTCTGCCTAAGACAAATCTTCAAGGCCATAGTGAGCTGAGAATCAAACTTGATTCTTCCACTAAGGTCTTTTCAAAAATTAAAGCCAGCATGTATCCCGATGGAGGCTTCACTCGCCTTGGTCTCTACCAAGAAGTTCCAAAAAATGAAGCACCTTCATTTGTGGCACTCAAAGATGCAAAATGCATCGTGTTTGAAGAAAAAATTCCTCAAACCAGTAAACCTCTTTTTATTAAATACTCTCCAGGCCTCCAGGAGATTCAAAAGAACTGGTCGGGTGTTCACTCCGGAGAGGAATTTAATAATGCAAGTACGGCCTTAGGAGCAACTATTCTTAAGGCGACAGATGAGCATTACTCCCCGGCGGTCCTGGTGATTTCACCCTTTTCTCCGATTAATATGTTTGATGGGATGGAATCGGCCAGAAGTCGAATTCCAGGGCATTTTGAAGAAGTGGTAGTGAAACTAGCAAAACAAGCGGCATGTAAAAGAATTGAAATGGATTTCACTTATTTTGTGAACAATAACCCACTTGAAGTTTCTGTCCACGGCCTAGTTTCTGGTGAGTGGACTGAACTTGTCCCGCGCACTAATGTGAAGGCCTACGCGGGAAATAAGATAAGTTTTGGGATCAATGAAAAACGCAGCATGGAGCAAGTCCGGGTTCGGACCTTTCCCTGTGGTGGGATGAACCGCTTTAAAGTTTTTTCGATTAAGGATTAGTTTGAGGTATAAGTCCTGCCAGATCATCTGTCAGGACGTAACTCTTGTCTTTAAATTCGCAGATACTAAATGTTCTGCCCAAGTCGTCTTTGAGTGCCCAAGACATTCCACCCAGACCATTACACACGCGGGTTCCCGGAGCAATTCTTCCATCTAAAACTTTTTCAAGTGCCTTTTTTATGTCAATAGGCTTTAATGACTCCATCATTTTCTGGGCTTCACACTTATTACAGTCACTTGATATCCAGTAATTTTTGATTTGTTTGAGATTAGCCGTTCGAACGCCTTCTTTGAGCTTCATTTCAGCTCCCCATGAAGTAAGAGAAACAAACAAAAATAAGAAAACTATTTTTCGAGCCATTGGATCTCCTGCGAATAACTCATAATAATTGAAGTCGGAATCCATGCTCTTCCTGATTGGCATTTATCAGGACCCTGATAGCGAAAGTGATATGATTTACAACTTGATCCCCAGGAATTATGAATTAACACTTCCTGAACACCATTCACCGTTCTACAGCCGATAATATTAACGGCATGATAACCTGATTGGGGACTTAAAGCGGTCACATTGAGGGAGATTCCAATTCCCTGACCAGGATTTTTCTGAAGCAGAGACTCCACCTTCGCCGCCATTTTTGCAGCTCCCTCAGTTTTGAAACTCATGGTTTTTGTTTTAAGTGTTTTAGGAATCTCGATGCGATTAGTTCCGCTGCAGGCATTTTTCATGAGCCGCTTCATAAGCCTGTAAGGATACATGCCTCCGGCGTACTGATAGTGAGTGACCGGATCTCGCTGAACCTTTTCAATAATATATTGCTTCATGGAGGGAGCCCAAGATGAAACTCCGTAGGCCTTAAAGACATCTTCGACTTTAGGATAGGTTTTTTCGGCCCAGTAAAAAATGATTTCTGCAGCCTGCTGCTCAGAATATTTGTCTAAATTATTTCTTCCATTATTTAGAAGATCAGTCCCATTAGTATATTTTTCATGGGCCTTGTTACTTAAAATTTCTAATTTATTTTTCTTAGAAACAAGGGCAGCAATCTCTTTATTAATGACCGGTGTCGCTCTAGTACCAAACCAACCATCAAGCGGATCTTTTTCATCTCGAAGTTTAACAATTTTATCTTCAATATTTGACACCTGAATGGTGAGTTTTTTAAATTCCTCGACTCCTACGTCTGCATCCAAATAAGCCCCACAAGGCTTAATCTCGCGAGCGGCCAATTTCCCGGCCAGCTCAGCAATGTTTTTTTGTCTGGCCTCGCCTGCCTTACTGTAGGGATCGTTGGTATAAAAAACGGGCATACCACTCATGGCGACTGCTTCCATGAGGTCAGAAATAATATTTTTTTCTTGCGAAGGAAATAAGTTCGCAAAACTCCCCGTATCTCTACAGGCCCAACCTCTTTCCACCAAAGTTTTCATAATTTCTTGGGGCTGCCCCCCATCTGCTGAGGAATCATTGGCGACTGCTGCTTCAAAAACATTAAATCGGTTTCCGCCACCAATGTAGGAGGATAAAAGATCAGAAGCAGAATGAACATAACAAGTCCCAACTGATCCTTGATCTCTAGGCCAGAGACTAGAGTACGCTCCACCATTTTCACTCAGGTTAATACCTTTAGTGGTTTGGCAATTCTGCGCTATTACCGGGGTACAAAGGGAAAACAAAGTGAATGTCAGCACGAAGTATTTCATCAGACTATTTCACCACGAATTGGTCTGCCATAAAAGATCTAGGCAAATCTATTCTTATACCTGACCACACTGGTTTTATTTATTTCAAAGCTTTGTTTGATGGTCATCCATGATATTATTTTAACAATGATGAATCGACTTTCAAACCTTCCCCATCTTTGTCTTCAGCATCTGCTTTGGTATTTTATCAAAGGTTTAGTTTCAACCTACAAAATTGAAATACGAAGCAAGGAATTGCAACAAAAGGCGCGCGACTTAAGTCCGCACGGCTCATTTGTTTTTGCCGTTTGGCACGAGCAGGTTGTCTCGGCCTTGTGTGGTCACGCTTGGAGTGAGCCTTACCTCACACTTACTTCTCGCAGCAAGGACGGCGATTACGCTGCCTTTGTCTCAACCAAATTAGGCTTTGTTTCAGTCAGAGGCTCATCAAAAAAGCGCAATAAAGATAAGGGCGGCAAAGAAGCGATTCAGGAATATGTCGCTAAAATGAATCAGGGAGTAAGTGGTGGCATCACTGTCGATGGCCCTAAGGGACCGAGACAAAAGTGTAAGGCCGGAGTCGTTCTGATTTCTATGCAAACTCAGTCGCCAATCCTTCCTGTGGTGGGAATCGCATCAAGCTACTGGGAGTTTAATTCCTGGGATAAATTTAAAATCCCTAAACCCTTTGCAAAAATCATTCTCCAATACGGGGAACCGATACAAATTAGCACAGATTCGAACCAAGAAAAAATTGAAGAAGTCTGTAATCAAGTCACTCAAGCACTAAAAGAATTAGAACAAAAAATGCAAGCTTAAAAGAAGTATCACATGCTTAAACCCAACCTTCCTGAGAATGAAGAATTAAGACTTAAAGAATTAAGGGATTTTCAAATTCTGGACTCAGAATCAGAAACTGCCTTTGACGAATTAACTAAGCTTGCCAGTGAAATATGCGGAACGAAAATCTCAGTCATTTCTCTCATTGATAGCGACCGTCAGTGGTTTAAGTCTACAACTGGCATAGACGCCAAACAAACTCCAAGAGATGTGTCCTGGTGTGGGCATGCTATTTTGAAAGATGAAATATTTGAAGTTCCTGATTCACAATTAGATGAAAGATTTAAGGACAACCCTTTGGCCGTTGGTGAGCCTTATGTCAGATTCTATGCCGGTGCACCACTCATTACCCATAATGGGTACAGACTTGGAACTCTTTGTGTCATTGATAATGAACCAAAAAAACTCAGTGAATGGCAAAGAGTTGTACTGAGAAGACTAGCCAATCAGGCGATGATTCTGATTGAAGGCAGAAGCGAGAGAATAAAACTCAAAGAGGCCAATACAAGACTAGATGCTATCGTTAATAATATTCCTATTATGCTCACTTCATTTGATGAGAAGGGTGATTTTGATTGGGTCAATAATCAGTGGATAAGAGAGTTGGGTTGGGAAGTCGATGACTTGGCGAAAGATAAGCTCCTTGCACAGGTTTTACCCGAAAAAGAAAAAGAAAGTGAAGTACTCTCTTTTATGCTTTCACCAAAAACAAAATGGCTCGATTGCGAGCTGAAAAAAAAGGGCGGAGGAACCACACACTCAACCTGGACCAATATCAAACTCAATAACGGAAAATTTATAGGAATCGGAAAAAATATCGACGACCGAATGCACGCCGAAAACGAATTGAAATTGAATAACACCAGACTAGATCTTATTCTAAAAGGTGCACGACTTGGCTCTTGGGACTGGTGGCTCAAAACCAATGAGGTGACTTTTGATCACCTCTGGTGCGAAATGCTTGGTCTTAACCATGCAGAAACTCCTATGAACTTTTTAACCTGGAAAGATCGTCTTCATCCCGATGACTTAGAAAATGCTCTCAAAGATGTCAAAAATCACATTGAGGGCAAGACTGATTATTATGAGAATACCAATAGGATGAAGCACGTTGACGGTAGCTGGGTATGGATTCTTGCACGAGGACAAGTCAGCGAGAGAGATATAAATGGATCCCCTATTCGTTTTACAGGCACACAGTTAAATATTACAAATCAAAAAAAATCAGAACAACAACTTCGTGATAACCAAGAAAAAGTTCATGCTATTTATGAGGGATCAAACGATTCAGTCATGCTTTTAACCCAGAAAGGCTTTCTAGATTGTAATAAAAAGACGCTAGAACTATTTAAAGTCTCATCGAAAGAGGAATTTCTCAAATATCACCCAGCTGATTTATCATCTCATTATCAACCAGACGGAGAACTGTCAGTTGATAAAGCAAAACGCTACATAAATATCGCATACGAAATCGGCTTCTGTTCTTTTGAATGGGTGCATAAGAAATTGACGGGAGAGGAATTCCAAGTAGAGGTTCTACTCTCAGCGTTTAATTACCAAGGAGAAAAAGTTCTTCAGGCCACTGTCCGAGACATTAGTGCCAGAAAGAATCTAGAGAAACTCGTCCTTGATGTTCAAAAAATGGCCAAGGTCGGAGGTTGGGAATTCGACATAGACTCCAAAGAATTAAATTGGACCGATGAAACTTACCGGATTCATGGAATGGAGCCAAAAAAGAATACCGACCTTAGCATCGCGATCAATTGTTATGCTCCTCTCGAGCGGCCAAGAATTCAAAAACTGGTTCAGAGAGGGATTCAAGATGGGATGCCATGGGACGATGAATTTGAATTTTTTGACATTCAAGGAAACCACAAATGGGTCCGCGCTCGAGGTGAGGCTATCAAAAATGAAGCTGGAAAAGTTTGTAAGCTAAAAGGAACGTTTCAGGATATTACTGAAAAGAAGAACCTGGAAGACAATCTAGAAAATGAAAAGAAAATTTCACAACACCAGGCAAAACTCGCGGCAATTGGACAACTTGCCGCTGGAGTAGGACATGAAATTAATAATCCTCTTGCAATCATCAAGGGTTATCTTTTAGCACTGGAAGAAGATTTGGTTCAAAATCAATACACTGACCCTCAGGCCAATTATATGATCAAAAAAATTGATACGGCCGCCGATCGAATTGTGAAAATTGTAAATGGTTTAAGAACTTTCTCTCGCTCAGATGAAAATCAACTAGGCCAATTTAGTTTAAAAGAAATGATTCAAGAATCTCTGAATTTATTCAGCGATATCTATCAAAAACAAGGACTAAAGATTCATTTAGAACTTAAAACAAAAAACGAAGTTTTAATTCATGGGAACAAGGGCAGAATTGAACAAGTGATTGTAAACCTTTTCTCTAACGCTAAAGACGCAACTGACGGACAGCTAGAGAGAAAAATTAATATTGCACTTGACGAAAAAAATGGAACAGCCATTTTATCCATCCAAGATAACGGCTCCGGTATTCCTGACAGCATCAAGGAGAGGATTTTTGAACCCTTTTTCACGACTAAGGAAATTAATAAGGGCACCGGGATAGGACTATCGATAGCAAGCTCAATTATTAAAGAACATGGCGGAGACATTACTGTTGAATCTAGCGTCAACTTGGGAACAACATTTACCATTAAATTACCGACGACAAACTTACAGATCGCAAGTTTTGCCCTTTCGCAGAGACCACCAGAAGTCCAAGAAAAAAAATATACCCTCAAAGTTTTGGTTGTTGATGATGAAGATGATATGCGAGAGATTTTAGAAAAATTACTCACCCATTTAGGAATGCAAGTTACGACCGCTGAAAATGGAAAGATTGCCTTAGAGAAATTTCATAAAGCTGAATACGATCTGGTAATTACAGATCTTAGAATGCCGATCATGAATGGGGTGGCACTGATCGAGAGTATTCGTTCAATCACCGGCACAAAGCCACCCAAATTAATTCTCATGACAGGTGGGATTGATGAAAGGGAGTTTGAACTTATAAGCTCAGAGCATTTGATCGATGCCCGTCTAGAAAAACCCTTTAATAAAGGCCTATTGTACAAAAAAATTAGAGACATATTTGACTGATTGCCTATTTTGCCTTAAACAAAATATGACTAGAAAAACAAAAGAATACGTTTAAAAATATTAAGAAAATGCTAACCTAAATAGAGCAGCTTAATACCTGATATCCGCAAAGAGAGTTCAATGATGAAGGCGCCGTTTCCAGTAGATGAGGCAGAGAGATTAAAGGCCCTCCAAGATTTTATGATCTTGGATACACTGGATGAATCCCAGTTTGATGACCTCACTACTTTGGCCAGTGAAATTTGTCAGTCACCCATCTCACTTATTTCCCTCATTGATAGCGACCGCCAATGGTTTAAATCCAAAGTTGGCCTAAGTGCTAATGAAACTCCTCGCGATATTTCTTTTTGTGGCCACGCGATTATGGGATCGGACTTTTTTGAAGTTCCCGATGCTGAACTGGATAAGCGTTTTCAAGACAATCCTCTTTATACCGGAGAGCCGCATGTTCGCTTTTATGCTGGGGCCCCGCTAGTTACCAAGGAAGGATTTAGGCTTGGCACTCTTTGTGTAATTGATCATGTCCCTAGGACTCTAACT
Source organism: Bacteriovoracaceae bacterium (assembly GCA_947448095.1). Lineage (GTDB taxonomy): Bacteria > Bdellovibrionota > Bacteriovoracia > Bacteriovoracales > Bacteriovoracaceae > Peredibacter. Next base: position 7,036 of record CANFNN010000057.1, read on the forward strand.
GAATGGCAAAAGAGTGCCCTTCAAAAACTTGCCAAGCAAGTGATGCTATTGATGGAATCTCGGAATCGAGAAAAACTGCTGGTTGAAGCAAATTCGAAGTTTGATGCCATAGTCAACAACATACCCGTCATGCTTACTTCCTTTAATGATGAAGGAAAGTTTGAGTGGATGAATGATGAAATGGTCAAAGAACTCGGATGGAAACTAGACGAAATTTCAGATAAAGAACTACTTTCGAAAATTTTTTCATCCAATGAGAATAACTGTGATGCATTGAAGTTTATGCTCGGCCGAGAGAAAAAATGGAATGATTTTAATTCATCGAAAAAAGACGGTGAAATTGTCCATACGACTTGGACGAATGTAAAACTTGAGAATGGAAAATATATTGGTATTGGAAATAATATTCACCACCGAAAGATATCCGAAGCCGAACTCGCTAATAAAAATAAAAGATTAGATTACGTCCTGGATTGTGCCTCAGTAGGTTCTTGGGATTGGTGGCTGTCTGACAATAGAGTGATCTATGATGAACGTTGGTGCGAGATTCTAGGCTTAGATCACGCGAAAACGCAGATGAATCTTTCTACTTGGGATGAAAGAGTTCATCCACTTGATAAAATCAAGGCGGAGGAAGATATTCAACGCCACATTGAGGGAAAAACAGAAATCTACGAGAACGTCCAGAGGATGAAGCATGCCAAAGGTCATTGGGTATGGATTCTTGAGAGAGGACGAATTAGCGAAAGAAGCGAAGATGGAAAGCCAATTCGTTTTACGGGAACTCAGTTAAATATTTCTAACCAAAAAAAAGTTGAGCAGGAACTCAGAGATAACCAAGAAAAAGTTCATGCCATGTATGAGGGATCAAACGACGCAATTCTTATGACTAGAGGAGAAAAAATTATTGATTGCAATTTAAAATCTCTTCAAATGTTTAGCTCAAGTAGCAAAGAAGAGTTGATTGGTCTTAATCCTGCAGATCTTTCTCCTGAATATCAACCAAATGGTAGAGCTTCCAAAAGTCTTGTTCCAACTCATCTTCAGAACGCGTTGACCAATGGAATTGATCATTTTGAATGGACCCATAAAAGAATTAACGGAGAATCATTTTTTGCCGATGTCCTTCTTTCCTCATTTAACTTCCAAGGGGAAAATGTATTTCAGGCGACCATCCGAGATATTACAGAGAAAAAGAATCTCGAAAAAAGTCTTGAGCAACAAATTAAAATGACTCATCACCAGTCAAAACTTGCATCTATTGGACAACTCGCTTCCGGTGTAGGGCATGAAATCAACAACCCTCTAGCAATCGTAAAAGGGTTTCTGCATGCAATAGAAGTAGATTTAAGTACCAATGAATATAAAAATCCAAAAACATTTCACATGATCAAAAAAATCAATCTTGCATCAGACCGGATTGCAAATATTGTTAAAGGGTTGAGAACATTTTCTCGCTCCGATGCAGACCAAGTCGAAATTTTTGATATGGATGAAGCGATAGAAGAATCTCATAATCTTCTGCATGAAATTTATCAAAATGAGGGAATTAGTTTCAAAAGACATAAAAAGAACACTCACCCCTTAATCGTCTACGGAAACAAAGGAAGAATCGGGCAAGTCCTCATGAATCTGTATTCAAATGCTAAAGATGCAACAGAAGGTCAGGATGATAGGCTTATTGAAACAACCCTAGTTGAAAAAGACGGTTACGCTATTTGGACGATCAGCGACAATGGTAAAGGAATAGCGAGTGATATCAGGGAGAGAATTTTTGATCCCTTTTTTACGACGAAGGATCTCAATAAGGGAACCGGGATCGGACTCTCCATTGTCAGTTCAATTATTAAGGAACATGAAGGACACATCTATTTCGAATCAAGACCTGATGGTGGAACTATTTTTAAAATTGAAATACCAATTCATTATTCCTCGCTTAATCCTGTCCCCGCGCCATTGATCAAAGAAGAAGAATCAAGTCCTCGTTTTGTGCTCAAGGCTCTTGTCGCTGAGGATGAAGAAGACATTCGATTAATTTTAGAAAGTATGTTGTCTAGAGTTGGTATCGAAGTGACTTGTGTTACAAATGGAAAAGAAGCCTTAAGTGAAATACAAACAACGGCGTTTGATCTTCTTATTACAGATTTAAAGATGCCTCAAATGAACGGGAAAGCATTAGTTGAGGCCATTCGCTCTGATAAAAACATCAGTCAGCCTAAAATTTTTCTTATGACAGGCGGAATTGAAGAAGCTGATTCCACACTGCTTGGGCTCAATCATTTAGTTCAGTGTCAGATTTTCAAACCCTTTGAACCAGAAAACCTTTATGAAAAAATTCGAGAAGAATTTCCGGATAAGGCCTGGACGTAGGTACTGAGAGCGCGGTCTAGCCACCGCTCAAATCTGAATCCATCACTTGAAAGATAGCCCATATGGCCTCCCATCTTTTCAATATGTAAAACGATTGAGGCAGAGAGCTTCGCTTCTTTATAAGCTTCGACACCCACAAAGGGATCATCTTCAGAGGTTAAAAGGACTGTTGGAATTTTGATGTCTTGCAAATACTTCATGGCCGAACAGGTTTCATAATAATTGTCTCGACTTAAGAATCCACCTGCTGGAGCAGTTAAACTTTCGTCAAACTCTCTAAGTGTTTTAACATTCTTAAGCCTTTCGAGATCCTGAGGCCGATTCATTTTAATATATTCTGTGAGTTCAGCGACAAATCGTTTGTCGTAAATACGGTTCAGGCCTTGAGTCAGTTTATTTGAAGCCTGATCAAGATGAATCGGCCCATTCACAGCAATGGCAGCATCAGGTAAAATATTGGCGCGAACATTGGCCGATAAAAGTAAAAGGGCATTCGCACTCAGACTAAAACCAATCGCCAAGTGAAAATGATCGGGTAGCATGTTGCGACCAAAGGCAATGACCTTGGATAAATCCTCTGACCTACCTGAATGATAGGCGTCACTCGCCTTCCCTACACCAAGTCCGCAGCCTCGATGATTCGTTATGAAAACATGATGCCCCAAACCTTTGGCAACAATTGCAGTTCTGTGCATGTATGAGGAATCAGCACTCCCACCAAGCCCATGAAAAAGATAAACAACAGTTGAAGTCGAGCCTTTAAAATAGGTGGTGTGAATCCGCTCGTTTTCATTTTCAAGACCAATCAGAAATTCTTCTCCCTTCTCTGAGATAGTGGCCGAGGGAATAAGATAACCTAATAGCGTTTGAAGATGACCATTTCTCGCCCAAAAAGGAGGACTGCAAGGGGGTATTGAGTCACGAGCAATTTTTAAGGCTTCAATCATTGGTAGTACCTTGAGTATACTTAGGGGATGCGGGAATTAAAACTAACAGTGATCCAAGATGTTCCTTATCTTTATCCTATTCCAGTCATGAAGGAAAAGAAGTACCTCGTGCGTTGTGAATCTCTCGCGCGCGCTCATGAACTGATGCGAAAAATTGCTGCGCTCGAAATTACTCACCCTGACCTTGAGAGCACACACTTTCAATTTGTTGCACTTCATTCTGACCAAAGAACAAAAGTCATCGAATGCTGCTTAAACTTTTAGTGGCTCAACCAAGTGCTCTAGTCCATTAACTTTAATTTCGTACAGTAATCCCAAAAGCTGACCCAGTTTGCCTTCAGGCAATCCCTGCTCATGAAACCAAACAACGTAGGGCTCGGGTAAATCAATTAAACGCAGGTCTTTATACTTACCAAATGGCATGGTGGTATTAGCAAGTTTATAAAGATCATTGGTTTCAATTGTCATAGGAAAATTTCCGGCCTGAATTCTCATTTAAGATTTGCAGCACTCGTGCTTTCTCAGCACGTTTAGGGCTTCGCTCAATGCCGATGGCCTCTAGACCTATGAAATTCGCAGCGGCCAGCATACTGCCCTCGCCGCAAAAAGGATTGATGAGAGTTTTAGAAGGCGTTTGCTCAGCAATGAATTTGGCGGCCATAAGACACGCTTCAAGACCCATTCCCCTTTGCCAGGTTTTATCGCCTAGATCAGGAATGACGTCCGCTGTGGATTTAGAAATCTCGACTCTCAGCTCTTTCGAAAAACAAAGCATGTGTGAATAAGAAGGCCTGCCAAAGGTCGCAATGCCGGCCGGAGAGCGGCAAATCACTTTGTGCCACAATAGTTCATGCCCCAGAGCTTCAGCTGCTTTTTGGCAAAGGTAGCCCTTATCCACCCACGTCCCATCCACTTTAATGTCTGATTGATAAAAAATCGTGACTCCTTGAGGGCAGGAGCGAGACAGCACAAGCGAAGCCGTTTGCACAAACCACACTTTCCAGTCGCTTAATGAGTGGCCTGGAAACTCAGAAATATCAGGCATGGAAGTGACTAGGGAGCATCCCGTTTGGATCTCCCTAGATTCAAGCCACGCGATCGCATCTTCACAAAAGACGGATCTCGTACTCATACCACTTTAACTTTTTCACCCTTATACTCAACCACTTGACCAGAGCGAATCTTCGCTCTTTTTCTTAGTTCCACTGCTCCATCAACTTTCACTTCCCCGGCAGCGACAAAGTGTTTCCCGACGCCACCAGTTGGTGCCATTCCTGCGACCTTTAAAAGATCACACAAATCGATATGAGGTTTATCACCAAGAACAATTTCTTTCATACAATCTCTTTTATAACTGAATAAAAATCAGCTTATTTTGATACATTTGAGGAACCATTAAAAGGTTCAACTCTTTGGCCACAGTAATGTCAGCTGTGCCTTGCCCAAGGTTAAACATCTTTTTGACATGACCTTGTTTGTTCATCGTAAAAACATTGCCATTCATCCAGTCAGAAATCCAAAGAACGCCTTTAGCATCAACACTTATGCCGTCAAGATTTCCTTGAATATCTTTGTTCACAAAAATCTCACTCGTTTTGGCAAAAGGAACGACCGCCATGTCTCCCGGAGTCTTTGTCTGCATGGTTTTCAGATCAATCTCTCCCCCCCACTTCACAACCATCAAGTGCTCTTTGCCGTCAGTGAACAATCCATTGGGATGATCCAGTTTTGGATCCTGAAGCCAAACTGCCAGTTTGTTTTTTTGAATGCGGTACAAGATGTTTGAGTACATATCAGAGACATAAACATTTCCTTGAGCATCAGCTACAGCATCATTCAAGAACTTAGATTTTTTCACATAGAACGTTTTAGTGATTTTTGCTTTCAAAATACTGATTTTATGCACGCGAGTCACGTCAGTCACGTAGAGGTCATCGCCCACGATCGCAATGCCCTTAGGAGCATGTAGGCCCGTTATCCATTTCGCCGTTATGGTTTTTCCATCTTTAGAGATTTTGCTTAAGTATCCCACTGGTTTTGTTTCAAGTGGATTGCCTGAGGCAACGTTTGAAACAAAGAAAGCTTCATGTTTCGCAGAATAAATAATTGATTCAGGATGAAGAATGCCTTCAGAGATTTCAAATGCAATATTTGGTTTCATCTCAGTTGGCTGAATATCTTTCGGTTTTGAAGCGCAAGCACCCAAAACAAGTGCCAAAATGAGTAGAGAAATAAATTTCATACAAACCTCTTAATTATTTTTTATAAGGCATTTCGCCTAGGAAATCTTTTTTACCAACTGGAACACCATTGTGACGAAGAATTGAATAAGCAGTTGCCACATGGAAATAGACATTGGGAATCGCATGTTGAGTGGCAAATTCAAATCCAGTCAAATACTTCCCTTCCCAACGAGGCTGAGAAATTTTTCTTTCTTCAGCACCTTTGAAGTCTTCGGCTTTGAACGAATTCAGGTAGCCAATAACTGTTTCAATTCTGGCCTTTAATTCAGGCAGAGTTTTTTCTGTGTCTTCATGAACAGGAGCTTCTTTACCAGTCATTCTGGCAGCATAAAACTTCGCCGTATCACAAGCAATCTGAACCTGACGGATGAAATTAAACTGATCAGGGGCCAAACGGGAATTCAAAAGAACATCCATTTCAAATTTTCTTTCCACTGAATTTTGTAAGGCCTTGTCCATCATGAGGTTCAAGTTATGGAGCATCTTAGTGAACTGAGGAACCGTTATTTCATAAAGCATGGATCTTCCTTTGAGGGGTGAATTTTATGCTGCTAATTTACAACTA
>CANFNN010000058.1 GCA_947448095.1 Bacteriovoracaceae bacterium
AGAGTGGTTTTGTGACTAAATTAAACCAGGTAAAGAATCCGCCGAAGCAGATGAAAAATGTGTCCACAAGGGAAGAAGCTGTGAGCATGTTATTAACAGCAGCAAATCCCGCAAACATGAGTAAAGAAAGCCCAGCAAAGCAGCCAGTCATTAGCAGGGTGTGCTTAAAAGTCATGAGAGTCGCGGGTTCAGGTCTTAAAAAAGAGAAAGGCCACCAGATAAAATCTCTATCTGATAACCAGTTATGACTATCTGGAATAATACTTAAGATCTTTGTGAGAATATTCATTTTAGTGAGTCCATTAAACTTCCAAAGAAGTTCTTTTTAAAATCTTTTACTTCATCTTCAGACATTTCGCCAAAATTAGTACGATCTAGTTCTTTAAAGCATGTTTCAAGTTCAATCACAAATCTGGATTTAAACCTTGGAAACATCTTGTTATACATTTTTCTTTCTTTTGCATAAGTCATGATTAATTTTTTTCGGGCACGGGTCACACCAACGTAGCAAAGTCTTCTTTCTTCTGAGACGTCACTTCCATCCTGGATAGTTTTTTTATGAGGCAGAAGCTCCTCTTCCATTCCAATCAGAAAAACGGTATCAAACTCAAGGCCCTTAGATGCATGCAGAGTCATGAGAGTGACTTCATTTTTTTTAGTGTCATCACCTGGAGAATTTCGGTCATGGGAATCGGCCAATAGTAGGCGCTCAACAAAGTTCTTTAAAGTTGCATCATCGTGGTAGCGGTCCTGGAACCTCTCGGCCGTCAGAATAAAGTTTTTTACGTCTTCTCTTTTTCGATTAGAAAGCTTCTCAGAATCATAACTCTTATCAATAAAGTCATTATATTTAATTTCTTCCACCAACTGATTGATTGCCTCAACAAGTGGCTTTTCATGAAAGATGCGCTGATAGTTTCTAATTAATACTACGAAATCTTTAATGTTCTCATTATCTTCTTGATCTGACAGGACCTGCAGTAGGTGACGCTTTTGTTCCTTCGCAAGGTCAAGATTCTTATTCAGCGTAACTGATCCAATCCCGCGGTTAGGAACGTTAAGAATTCTTCTGAGCGCGAGTTCGTCTCTAGGGTTTTGGATAAGGGTTAGATATGCAATCAGGTCTTTGATTTCTTTTTTTTCATAAAATTTCTGGCCACCAATAATGTGGTAAGGCACTTGAGAAATACGAAGTTGATCCTCAAAGGGAGGAACCTGAGTATTTGAGCGGTAGAGGATGGCCATGTCAGATAACATTAATCCATGTGACTGAAGTTTAATAATTTCTTCAATCACGACTGCTGCCTCGTGGTCAGAGTCCCCGGTAGCCCATAATTGGGGGAGGGAGCCTTCCATGAGAGAGGTCCGCATGGTTTTATCTTTGCGGTTAATGTTTTGTTCAATGACCTTATTAGCAAGATTCAATATCGGAAAAGTGGAGCGGTAGTTTTCTTCAAGCTTCACGACTTTTACATTCTTGTATTGTTTTTCAAAGTTAAGAATATTGGAAATATCTGCTCCACGAAACGAATAGATGGCCTGGTCATCGTCACCCACCACACAAATATTTTCATGAGTACTTGTGAGGGCCTGAATCATACTGAACTGGAGTTGGTTGGTGTCTTGGTACTCATCCACCATGATGTATTTAAAGCGCTCGGAATATTTCTTGGCAACTTCTGGAAATTCTTTGAACAAGCGAACCACTAGAAAAAGAATGTCATCAAAATCCAGCGCATTATAGAACTGGAGTTTTTCTTGGTAGTAGTGATAGGCAAATTCAGTTGCCCCATCATAATTACTTTCAGGATCGTATTCAGAGCTTTTAGTAAATTCTGTGGGAGAGATGCCTTTATTTTTAAGCAGTCCAATTTTAGACATGACTTGAGCGCGATCATAAGTTTTTTCAGAACGATAATTTTTTAGTGCTTCCCGGATAATACTCATCTGGTCGGCCTGATCATAAATACTGAAGAGATTGTTATAGCCCAGGTGGTGAATATCTTCTCGCAGGATGCGAATTCCTAGAGAATGAAAAGTGGAGAGAGTCACACCTTTTCGCATCTTTGCCGGAACGAGGTGTGCGACACGCTCCTTCATTTCTGTTGCGGCCTTATTGGTAAAGCTTACGGCGAGAATTTCTTTCCCCGGAATCTTGAGGTTTTCGAGCATGTGAGCGATGCGGTAGGTGACGGTACGAGTCTTTCCTGAACCAGCACCCGCTAGGATCAGCACCGGACCCAGGACGGTCTCGGCAGCTTCGCGTTGTTCAGGGTTAAGGCCAGTCAGGGATATCATTGGAGGACAGCATAAAAAACACCTGGGCAAGTGTCAAAATCAAAAGACAAAAAAGCTCTTACTTTGTAGACTTAAATCCACTCTGAACTCGGGCTAAATACCTTTCATTTGAGGCTACATGAAATATCTGATTACTTCTGCACTTCCTTACGCCAATGGACCGATTCATTTCGGTCATATTGCAGGTGTTTACCTTCCGGCAGACATTTTTACCCGCCACAAGAAGCTTAAAGGTGAAAAAGCCATGCATATTAGCGGTTCTGATGAGCATGGTGTCGCAATTATGCAAAATGCTCAAAAGGCGAAAATAAGCTACCAGGAATATGTAAACGGATGGCACAAGACGCATAAAGAGCTGTTTGAAAAATACGATATTAAATTCGATTTTTTTGGTCAAACCTCGGCCGAATATCACAAAGAAGAAACTCTCACTTGGTTTAATGATTTACTCGCCAAAGGCCTGATTGAAAAAAAAGCCGAGCAGCAGCTTCAGTGTCAGGATTGTAAAAACTTTTTACCTGACCGCTTCGTTGAGGGCGAGTGCTACGTTTGTCATTATCCGGAAGCTCGAGGGGATGAATGCCCAAGTTGCGGAACTTGGATTGATCCACTAAAACTTCTGAAACCCGTTTGTAAATTTTGTGGAAGTAAAAATGTCACTACAGTGGATTCGTTTCAGTGGTATTTGATGCTGTCTAAATCGTATGAAAAATTTCAAAACTGGTTTGAAACAAAGAAATCCACATGGCGAAAAAACGTTGTGCCATTTGTAGAATCCCTGACTAAAGATAACTTAGTAGACCGAGCAATCACTCGTGATCTTGACTGGGGAATTGATGTTCCTCTAGCTGAGGCCAAAGGCAAAAAAATCTACGTGTGGTTTGATGCACCGATTGGATACGTTTCTAACACAAAACAATTTTTGAAAGAATCTGGATCAAAAGAAGATTATATCAAAGACTGGTGGGGTGCCAAAGATGTCACCATCGTTAATTTTATTGGTAAGGATAATATCATTTTCCATTCCATTATCTTTCCTGTCATGAGCATGGGCACAGGATTTGTGAATCCTGTGACAGATCTTCCGGCCAATCAATATGTGAATTTAGAGGGGAAACAATTTTCCAAATCTAAAGGCTGGTACGTAGATGCCGAGGAAGCCATCACTCAGTTTGGTTCGGACGCTCTTCGTTTTTATCTGACTTCGCTTATTCCTGAAACATCGGATTCAAGCTTTACCTGGAAAGGGCTGGAGTTAAAAATCAATTCTGAGCTTGCGAACAACATTGGAAACTTTGTGAATCGTGCCATGAAGTTTTCTGCAAAAAACTGGCCTGAAGGATTAAAGACAACGAAGTTTGACCCCTTCTTTACTGATCACTCTAAAGATGTTGAAACTTTTATTAAAGAATATCACGAGTTACTTGATACTTATCAAATCAAAAAAGGGCAGGAGCATTTGCTTGGGCTTGGTTCAAAAGTGAATCTCTTCATTACAGAGAGAGCTCCTTGGACCGAATTTAAAACAGATCCTGAGAAAGCTGCTGAGACGATTGCAATCTCAACCGTCTATGTTTTAGTGATTGGAACTTTTTTTGCTCCTTATCTTCCTCAATTATCTAAGTCTATTCTTTCTTATTTTGGTCTCACTAGTGAGAGTGAAGTGGTTAAGAAAATTTATCAAGGTGATATGAAAGCGTTGAAAGAATTCTTTGCCAATGATTTCAAACTGCAGGTTGATCCTCAAGGATTAGTGCCGAAGATTGATCCTAAAGTGATTGAAGAGCTTGATTTGAAATTAAAAGAAAAGGCACAAGCCTAAGTCAATTCGTGTAGCGTGGATCAAGCTTAAGGTGAAATCCGTCCCGAACATTGGCCGGGTCAAATATGGTTTGATCCCAAGACTCAAGGACCTTACCTGTTTGGCTATCGACCAGGGCCCTAAAAGATGATTGCATCTTTTTATGGCTGGTTAATGTCACAATAACTGACTCAACTAGAATTGGATTTTCATCTCTCATCCAAACGAGAGAGCTTTCTTTTTGGATCTTAATTTCTTTTAGACCACTACCACCCTGGGCCTTGAGAGAAGTCTCGAGGCGTTTTTGCCACTTCGGAGAGGGCTTATTCACATAGCTCGTACTGGCAGGAGTTCGCTCAATTGGTTTTCGGTGCTGATCAATAACTTGTCTTATCACTGTTTTTTCATTCAATGATCCAGACACATCTCGAGATTTGTTCTCGCTAAGCGATGGAGAAGTCTCTTGTTTAAAGTAGAAGAGTGAGGTCAGGGCAACGAATAAAAAGAGCACATTTTTTTTATTTTTAGTCATTAACGTTAAACTCTAAGTTGATAATCTTGAATGGCTTTGCACCATTGTATTCAGCATCAATATAATCATCATTGCTTGAATCAGTTGGACTAGAAAAACAGTCCGAACAATTGCTGAATTTTGCTCTCATTCGGCATCTGAATTTTGTTCCAGGTGGAATCCACTTATTCACTTCAAAGAGAATGGCATTCCCGGCGCCAAAAATATGATCGGGATTCCCAGTTCGAATGGTTTCCATATAAGACTTTTGAGCGTCTATTTTTGAATAGAATGCTGAATTTGCGCCCGGTAGAGCTCTAACTAAGCATTCGTGTGGGTTAAAAGTAAAATCTTCAGTATAGGCGGTACCGGCAAAGCCAAGGCAATCTTTGTCCTGAAGACTAAGACCTTGTTTCTTTCTGAATTCGTTTTGGGAAACCCATCTCGTTACGTCTCCCTCTTCAAGTTGAACCAGACAAATAGGGGCCGCCGCCTCCTGAGCAAAGACGCCGGCGGTTTTAAGGTGTCGCTTAAATGTGTTCATGGTCGTTGTGCAAGTTGCTGCAGCTTCTGCACCCTGAGCAGTGGTGGTGACTTCATCCACTACGCAAGGATCAAAATTACCATTGAGTCCAGTGGTATCGGTGATGTTGACGTGATCCCAATCAGTGGCAAGAAGTTGAACTCCTGCCATTGTACTGTTGGATGAATTTTGAAGATTAGGAATAATGGCTACAATTTCTCCTGGAGAAATTCGAATATTTGAATTGTTGTACTCAATTCCTGCTACGCCAGTTGAAGGATTCATGGGGTAGCCCTTAAAGAGTAAATTCTCAAGGATTCCAGAAATGCTGGCCTGGTTATCGATTATGTAATAGCTCGCGATATCTTTTTCGGTGCTAGGAACCGCCATACTTAATTGCTGTTTAGACACAAGCACAGTCTTCCGGCGATTTCCTTCGTTGATAGGCAGAGGAGCAAGGGCAACTGTCGTAAAGTCATCAGTGAAATTGAAGTTATTATTTTCTTTGAGCCTGATTCCGGCGTTCTTGGTGCTGGTGTTGTTATCATTGTAAGTTTTAAAAAGTAAAAGACCATAATCGTCTAGAAGCTTCTCGGATTCGTTTTGATCGAACTCTTGGCATAAAGTAGAGGAGATATATTTAGAAATATTTTTGGCCATGATCTGAGCAAACTTTCTGTATGTGGGAGGATTGATGACGTGGGCCCACATGAATGAAGAGGTCTCATCCAGATTATTAAGACGATAAATGTATGAACTTGGGTCACGAGCGGATCCAATTTTTGTATCAAAGCCAATTGATTTTAAATCACCCATTTCACTAAAGGTTTCCGCGAGCAGCATCATCACATAAGAGGTTGAGACTTCGTGCTTATCGACAGGATTGATAGAGGCGCATTGATTTTGAAGGCTTTTCGTCAGTGCCACTAAATAGTGACTGATGATTTGACCCGCATAGTGAACATCCTCAATGGGAGTGTTGGGTTGATTAGGGTCATAGAGAATATATTGAGGGTAGGAAAGTCGGCCTTCTGAGGTTGTATCGACACCTTGAATGTGAAGAGCATCGTCTTCACTCATCGGGCGAGTCGCACCGAGAGATTTTCCAAGCGCCCATTCACCAAAATGGGTTCGTTTGGTCATTACAAAACTGTAATAATCTGCAACGCCTTCTCCAATGGAGCCTGCTTCGGTGTAGCCGTAACTCCCAAGATTTGATCTTAAAGGATGAAAGTCGGTTGCCAGTGCGCCAGGAACACCATTTCTAAAATTCATCATGATCGCAATCAAGGCATGACCTAATTCATGATAAACGACAGACGGATCTTGAACAAAAAAGAATGATGAGTGAGCGGACCATTTTCCAAAGCACAGATCGGGACCCGCCGGATTGAATTGAGCATTCAATTCAAAATTACAAAGTGTGTAGGTACTTAAGAAACTATTTCTAAAATAGTTGTCGTTAGTGGGGGTGTTGGCCTGAAACCAAAAAAGATTTGTTTGTGGCAAATAATAGGGCGTCGATTTTGTGCTGCCAATAAATGAGGGATTACTGTAGAGATTGTCGTAAGTGAATTTAAGTTTTTCGTAAAAAGTATTTACTCCACGCTGAACGTGATAGTGGCCATTGACCTGATAGAACTCTGATGAATTGGTTGGGAAAATCCAAGTGCCATCTGATTTTCGAGCGAGAAGTTGCTGTGAAGCACTCTTTGAGGCGAAGGTATGGAGGCAGTCACTAAAGGTTACAATGTTGCCCAATAAATCAACTGTGCAATCACCTTTAAGGAGAGTTTTATCAGTAATGAATTCTGGCATACTGCCGTCGACAAAATTTTTCATGTTGACGTCGGGTCCGTAGCCTTTGCCACCCAAGATCGCCGGACTCTCGCGGTAGATATAGGCGTGATTCACCATCTCGCCGCCATAAGAAGAGTTTGCACGCTGACCACTTGAGGTAATTTCAGTAGGGTTACAAGAAGCGAGGGTCACGAGACACAACAAAACAGCCACCTTACGAAAGGCAACTGTTGGTTTGAAATAATTTGTCATCCACTGACGTACTACTATCATAAGAACCTTATCGGCTGAGATTAAAGGATCTCAACCGAGTAGCGGAGTCGGCTATTGTCCAAAAACACCGTTGCTATTGGCTGCTCCGTTCATTGGGTTGCCGAAAGGCAGGTTGCCTTTAGAGTTGAAAGGCCCGGCATTGCTGCTGGCATTACAGAAGGAGCTGGTGTCTCCTGAGCTGTGAGAGGAGGAAGCTACATCGGTATCGGCGGTAAGGTCGCCGTCAGAAGCAGCTTTCACATCGTAGGCGGCTGCGATACTATTTTTTATTTCCGTGCAATTATATGTTTGTGTTTCGTCGATTAATTTACCATCTTGGTCTTTTACCTTAGACATTTTATCTTTCTGACAACCAATTTCTTTCTGTAAATCCTCGTTACCATCTATAGCTTTACAGACATTCATCCACGTCTCAGCTGTTTTAGCAAAACCCTTTAGGACGTCAATCGCCAATGTTTCCTTATTAAATTTTGCTTTTGCGCACACGTGAGCAGCATCAGTTGTAGATGTTCCATCTTTGTCTCTTTGATTGCCTGGCTTAGCACAAACATCAGCCATTTCTTTTCGCAATCTTTGGGCTTCGGCTGCGGTATAAGCATCACCAGTTTTACCTGCTGCCTGAATCATGGCGGTTGAAACGTCAGCGTATCCATCTTTACAGGCCGGAATAGGGTTAGAAGACATGACGTCTTCATAACGACCACAAAAAGCAGCTTTTTTCTCACCTAGTTCACTTTGAGATTTGTCATAAGCTTCTTTATTGCCTTTAACTAAATCTTTGTAGCTGTTGAAGGCCTGCAAACATCCTGCTGCCATTTGACCAGCTTTGTTTGAAACTTCTTTATGATTTTTCTTCGTTTCAGCAATGTGTTTGGCCATTGGTCCATCACTAGAAATGATACCGTCTTGTTGGGCCTTCACTTGGGTTTTTAGTTTTTCAATATTACCCTTAACCATTTCGAGATATTTTTTAGGATCTTTTATTTCGATCGCATCAGGATTATTTGAAAGAAATTTTTGGTCAAATTTTTCGTCACCTTTAATATCACGCTCGATACCTTTAGGTGCAGTAAATCCAGCACCAAACATGCCTCGAAGGGATTCAGCTTCTTTGATGTATTTGGCAAGGGTTGTATCAAACATCCCAACCATTTGTTTGCGAGTTGATTCTACGTTGTTGTTGTAGTTGTTTGTACGTTTAAGTCTATCGCCTTTGATGTCGCTCACAAATTTTTCAGCTTTCTCATTACATTTTTGCATGTTGGTTGAACAAGAGAAGGCGGCCTTAGCACAAAAACCAGGGTTGCTCATATTGAGTTTTTCTGGAGTACAAGATCCAACAGTTGAGCTACTCGCAACAGCACCGTTTCCGTTACAGTCAATCATCTTCTTAGTGATTTCATTTTTGATATCTTGAGAGTGCTGATTTGCAGCTTTCTTGTAATCCTGCTTCAGGGTACGAAGTTGCTGAATTGCTTCTTTACCAGAGAGTTTATTTTTTAATTTGTTTACCTGGAATTGAGAATCACAGTTTTTAATGATGTCTGAGAAATAATTTTCAGGGCTAACACGGCTAGATGCACTTACAGTTTTCTTAAGTAGTTTTCCATCTGCACCCAGCTCTTGAGTGTCATAGTCTGAGTTCATTCTCATTTGGTAGCGGTTACCACTTTGGGTTTCTATACTTTTTAGTTCCGCTAACTTTCTTTCAGGACTAAGACTCACGTCAGTAATGATTTTACTGATTTTCTTTTTAATCAATTCAGAAGACTGCTTGTTGGCCTGTTTCGAAAGAGTCGGATCATAAATGCGGCCGACGGCAAGCTCGACTCCCGATTTATTGACGCAATCACCTTTGATTCCATTTTCAAGAGAAGAAACCTCAGCTTCAAAGCTTGAGTCATTTTCTATGTTTGATAGGAGGTTGAAGGCTTCAGAGCTCTTTCCACCAATCTCAGAACTAATGAGTTTGGTTTGATCTGCAAGAGTGTTACGAGTCTTAGCGAATTTTGTTTGAAGGTCAGCGAAAAAGGATTGGTTCAGACCGGCAGTCGCACCTGATTCTGAACTCACTGAGCCTGGAACACTTCTTAGAAATTCAGAGTATCCACCTTGGCTAGATGAGATTTGTGAGAAATTAAGTTTTGCCTGCTCTCCAACGTCAGCGGCCATCTTTTGGATGTCTTTGATGATGTCTGCATTTTTACTAATATATTGCTCAGGAGAATATTTTGATCCGGCGGGAGTAGAAGAAAAATCATTTTTAAGTTTTTCTTGAATTCCTAGGAGACCGGCATTTTTTCCGATTTGAGAAGCACCGTCTTTACCATCTTTTGAAAAAATCGATCCACATGCCGGATCAGCAAAACGTTTGCCGTAATCGAGAACATCGGTATTTTTAAATTCTTTAGCAAAGGCAGAGTTTTCACCGCTAAGAAGAGCAGTTGATTCCCGAATGGCCTTGAGATCCATTTCACTGCCTGCTTCAAAGTTAGCAGTTGCAGCTTCGAATTCTGCTTCCATGAGATCCATTTGTTCAACACGGTAGGCGAAAAATCCTTTTAAGATTGTCATGGCATCATCCATACAACCGTCACCGTACATTTGCCCACCAGAGTTACTTCTCACCATGAAGTTGTCGTATTCGGTTTTAACTTGTGAGTATTGATTGTAGTAGGCAAAAGCTTCATCTGCCTGTGCCTTAGGATCTCCACCAAGTGGGTTAACAGCTTTGTCTCGACACACTTGATTATCAGCAACAGTTAAACTCGAAGGGAGAGTTCTACATCCCAAAGAATTAAAATCAATCATCTTTCCGCCACTCTTCGAGGCGTCTAGATTTTTCTTGGCGATGTATTCCCCGAGACCAGGAATCTTGGCCATATTTTCTTGCGTAAAATATTTATCAGGAGTGGTTGTTTGCTGAGTTTTGAAGTTTGCCATATCAACGGCCATATCGTTAGGCATTTGACCCTGGCCTTGGTTTCCTCGAAATTTATCATAGGCACCCATACCCAGATTTAATAACTGCCCGGCAGTGTTCACAGCATTCTGAGTGTTGGTCTCAGCCATGGCCGGAAGTGGGGAGAGAATAAGCTCCAAACTTATGGAGAGTGCCAGAATGGATGGAAGCTTTTTGTGTTTCATAAAGTGACCCTTGTAATAATCTGTATCTTCTTGTTTTTTCGGCATTTTTCGTAAAAGTTTTAAACTTATTCGCTTAACTAAACTGCTCAAGCTCCTTTATTTTAAGGGCTCACAGTAGGGGCACCTAGTAAAAGCGCACCTGCTACGTCGGGCTTGGCAATTTAGGCAAATAAAGTGAAACTAATCTAAGTAATTTCAATGGTTTTCACGAGGGATGGTAGAGGTGTTCAAAAAGCTCTTTGGCCGTAAAGAAACGCCAACAATTGATGGCAAATCTGCATCTTCAAGTAAAGTTGATGGAGTTCGTTGGGTTAAGAAATTCGTACTAGAACTTACTAATATGGAAGGAAGTCCCACTTACAATCTCACCCACCAACTGACAGTGGGAAGTGAAGTCGGAAACATTGTCATTGCTGATCCTTCTGTTTCTCCTCGCCACTGTACCTTTATTCTTCAAGAAGAGATTGTTTCAGTTCTCGACCATGGAAGTTTGGCCGGTACCTTTATCAATGGCAAAAAAATCCCACCTGGCCGATACATCATACTTGAAGAAACTGATAGTATCCTAGTAGGAGAATTAGAAATTAAGGTTCGTGTCGCGACTGATGCTGTTCAAGATGAGATCTCTGAAGAAGACTTGGCCGATGAAGCTGAGGAGTCTGAGGAAGAAGAAATTGAAGAGGTTGAAGAAGAGGAAGAAGTGGAAGAGCAGCCGAAAGATAAAATTCCAAAAGCCTCCAAGTTTGCATTTTTTAAAAAATGGTTCGTACCGAAACCGAAGGCCAAAGCGCCAGCGGCCAAAAAAGACTCAAAAAAGTCTAAATCATTCTCTTTCTCAAGTAATTCTCCTTACGCCACTAATAGTATTGTTCGATTGATTGCTGTTTTATGTGATTTTATTATTGCTTATGCTTTGACTATTATTTTTTCTCCCTTTGATGAATTTCAAAATTTTGTTAAAGATGTTCCCGTCATGTTGGGAGAACTTCTAGATCTGGATTGGCAGTCACTATGGTCTATACTGAATGAGGAGTATGCTTTCTTGGGTGAAATGCTCAAAGATCTCTACAGCTTCTTTTCTAGTACTTTTCATGTTGGTCCTCTTGTCCTGTTGTTTATCCTAATTAGACTCATAAGCACTTTGTTATTTGGCGTGAGTTTCTCCGAGCTATTCTTGGGTGTAAGATCTCACGGAAACGCTTTCTGGAAGCGTGTCGGAGGAGTTCTCAGAGTTCTGATCGGCGTTGTGACTGGCCCTTTTCTCATTTTTGATGTTCCGGCCGTTGTTTCCAGAAGAACTTTTAAAGAATTCATGACCTTTACTCATACTTATGTGGTTTCAAAATTTATCGCAATATTAGGTGTGCTGTTGTATTTTCCTGCTGTGATTGCCTTTGCACTTCTGGCCCCATTGGTTCAAGGACTTGAGTTACCTGAGCCGATTGCTGTGAACGATAAATTAGACATGCGAGTAAGAGTTGTTCCCCCTGCTGTGTCCCCAACAGCTGCGGCAGTAGAGATCGTTAAGATTAAGGATCATTCGGCTTTTTTCAAAATGGACCTAGAATTTGAGGAACAAAATATTTCTCTTCTTCCTTCTTTTGAATTTAGCGGCAAGAAAACTAAACTGAGCTACAAACCTTCACTTGTTATTTACCACAAAGACCTTCAACGAAGTGTTGTCCTTGAAGTTTTTAAAACCTTTGATCTAAAGCAATTACTTAGTATTGGTGTTAAAGGAGACTTCTTTCTCGAGGGAAAATTTCCTCAAATCGAAACATTTGTTCACTCGTCTGAGGCCGTAGATCCATCTTTTAAAATTAAGAATGATGAAAAAGTGAACCGTAAATTTGCTGACGAAGTGGTTTCATTCACTAAAACGGCGTTTGAACTAAGTGCGGAGAATGCCTTTGAATACATGCAGACTTATACTCCTTTTTTAAAAGGCTTAATGGATTACAGGTCTTCTTTTTTAAGTCTTATTGAATATAAAAGCTTTGATCAAATTGATTTTCTTAAATTAGGCAATGCTTACTTCTTAAGGATTTCTTATACGCGCCAAAAACCATTTGATTTGATTATTCCCCTCATTCAAGGCGAGGGAAGAATTTTTAAAATTGAATTTGATAAAAAAGAAAATCTGGGAGCTCTTCGTAATAAATTTTACAAATTCAGCATGGTCAATTCTAATTGGTTTCCTGAACACGAGGCAAATATTGAGAGCGAGACTTTTAGACCACTTCAGGTTTTGGACTTCTTTTCTAAGTTTGAGATGAGATCGGATAAGATTAGTTCTGAAAAAGCGCAGGCCCTGTATGGATATTACTTCGAAAAATCAGCAGAAATTTTCAAGAAGGATGATCCAGCTGAATACCAACTGTGGAAAAAATCAATTGAAGCTATCTTTACGATTATGAGTAAAGTCCATGAATCTGTTCCAAAGCTTGAGGCGACTGAACCTTCTGAGACTCCAGCTCCGGAAGTCCAGGAAGACCCTCGCATTAAGCTCTTCCAGAACTTTTCAGACCTTAAAGATGCTGTCGATAGTAAGAATAAAACGTACTTTGGTATTGAATCAACGACGACTATTTAGGAGCAGGGATGTCCAGACTATCTGGAATACAGTAGACGTGATTGTTCCATCTTATCCCTGCATCAAAAAGCTGTCCGATGGGACCAAACTCTGTGTTGTTATCAATGGCACTGGAAAGGTACACAAAACGATTGGTCCACGCATCTGACTTGTTGACCCAGGTTCCTCCGTTCATCGG
>CANFNN010000059.1 GCA_947448095.1 Bacteriovoracaceae bacterium
TCAAAGACCAGATAGAAATCATCACTCGTGACGTTGGCTATCACACTGTGACAAGCGTGTTCTACACTTCCAGGACGGGCCTCAGGAACATCATAGGTGATAGTCGGTCCATTCCACATATAAGAAGCTGT
Organism: Bacteriovoracaceae bacterium; assembly: GCA_947448095.1. Lineage (GTDB taxonomy): Bacteria > Bdellovibrionota > Bacteriovoracia > Bacteriovoracales > Bacteriovoracaceae > Peredibacter. The sequence goes on from CANFNN010000059.1 coordinate 132, forward strand.
AACCGTACCTGAATAAGTACCAAACCCCACTAAGGCCACATTCTCTGGACCAAAAATTTCGCGAGCAAGGCCTCCAATATTGACCTGACCATTAGTCACCATGTCTGTGGCACGGTAGTCACCGATATGAGTGTTGTGCTCCCAAACAATGGTCTTCGCATCCGTGCCGTAATGCTCCAAAAGAATTTCAAGGGTGGACATCATGTGATTATCTCGCACGTTCCATGAGTCTTCATCTCCGAAAATCATCGCCCGGTAATAACTTTCAGCATTTTTCACAATGCGAGCGTTCTGCTGAACATCAAACCAATCCTCTTGAAACGAGGCAGAAGATAGTTTTGCGTTGAGTGTGGAATTTAGGACATCGATAATTTCCTGTTTACAACCTTCCGGAGTCTTGAACAGAGATCTGGCATAGGATTTTTCGTCGTGTCGGTAAGCATCTAAACAGCCATATTTCTCTGCTGCAATTAACGCCAATTGAGGGTCAATGGTTTTCAACTTCAATAAAACCTGATCGATCGATTCATAAAAGGAATAGACATCAAGACCATGAAATCCCACCGGAGAAGAGTTGTGCTCATTCCATCCTTTTAACCAGTCAACAAACGATAAAAATTCAGTATTCGCCCACATCCAAGTTGGCCAGCGATCAAACGAAGAGAGAACATCAAAACTAGTCCCCTGTTCTTTTCCTTGAACAAAACGATTAATCTTCTGACAAGGAGGCCAATCCCCTTCCACTGCAACAAAATTGAAACCATGATTCATAATGAGCTCTTGAGTAATATGCTGCCTCCACTCATAAAACTCTTTAGTACCGTGACTTGCCTCTCCCAACATGACAATTTTTTTGTCTTTAAGGGATCGTACCAACGGACCAATTCCCTGCTTTTCATGCAGTGGATGCGCCGACTTAATAAGTTCATCTAGGTAATTGTTCATAAAGATTGTCTCCTCTCTTCTTCATTTGTGTGAAACTGCTTAAGTGTTAAAAGAACTTCCTGATCGGTGACGGGTTTAAAATTGATGTACCACTGGCCAACTCCTGAAAATAAAGGAGGACGTTGAAGACAAAAGACTTTATCGGCATACTTCTCTAACCAGGGATCGTTATCTTTAGGACATACCGGAGAAGCAATAATGACTTTTTCAGGGCCCATGGAACGAACGTATCTGGCGGCAGCTGCTGCAGTGACTCCCGTAGCGATACCGTCATCAACCAGGATAACAGTTCGGCCCAAGATACGAGGAAGCGTTCGGTGTCCACGGTATTGACTGATTCTTCGCTTCAATTCCCATTTCTCATCTTCCACAATTTCCTTAATGTCATCAGCATAATAGCTCTCAGACAAAAGCGTCGAGTTACTAAAAAGAGGCTTTAAGTCCTCACTCATGGCGCCAATTCCGTATTCTTTATTTGAGGGAGACCCAATTTTTCGCACAACTAAAACATCAAGGGTTGCATTCAACTTAAGAGCAATTTCTTTGGCAACAGGAACTCCTCCTCGGGGAAGTGCCAACACAAGTGGATCCGTTAGTTTCAAAGTGACGAGTTCATCAGCAAGTAATTTCCCTGCTTCAGATCTGTCAGCAAATAAGTGTGGGTAGTCCATTTTATTTCTCCCGTGAGTCAAACTTGTTGTGCTGCTCCCTTGAACCAAACATAATTTTAAGTGGAACTCAAATAGATGGCCCTGATACTAGTCAGCATGAGAATTGATTTTTGACATGATAAAAGTTCTGAGTATGCTCAACTGGGAATGGAGGTCAAAGATGAATGATTCCAAGTGCCAAACTAACTGTAACGGTTGCCCTGCTTTCTCAAATAGTATTTTCAACAGGATCGATCATAAAAGCACAGACTTTTTAGCTGAACAGAAAGTTGTCACTCATTATAAAAAAGGTGAAACCATTTTTCACCAAGGCACTCCCTCTTTTGGCGTTTACTGTATTGGACAAGGTAAGGTCAAACTCAGTAAAGTCAATGCAGCAGGAGGAGAGACCATTTTCCTTATCGCACCTTCAGGAAAACTGACAGGCTATCAGGACCATGTTCATCAAAGCGAATACCTGACGACTGCCACTGTTTTAGAGAACACCAGTGCATGCTTCCTCTCAAATGATGTATTAACACATTTGATATTAACTCAACCAAGTGTTGCGATAAACTTATTACAACAAACAGTCGCTTCCATGGAAACGTCACTTTCCTATGGGCACGCTTCGACACATATGAGCGCTAAAAATAGGGTTGCAAGCTTAGTTTTAAATCTAGGGAAAAATTTTGGCATAGAGATGGATGGAAAAATAAAGATCGACATTCGTTTAACCCGACATGAAATGGCCTCAATGGTAGGAACTGCGAGTGAAACGATGATTCGCTCTCTGACTGAATTAAAACAATTGGGCATTCTAGAGCAAGAAGGTAATTATCTCATGATTACCGACATGAATAAGCTTCATCACTTATCCATTTCAAGCCACTCCTATTAATAAAAATCTGGTGCGGGAGCGAGACTCCCCCACACCAAAATAGACTTTAAGACTTCATGATAGGAATTTTCTTCGTTTTATGATTACTAGCCTTCACTTTATCCATTTCTACCGTCAAGATCCCATCTTTATAGGAAGCTTTGACTGAATCAGGATTCACTTCCTCATCAAGAGGAATACAGCGATAAAAGCTTCCGTAGCTAAACTCTGACGAAAAGAATCCTTCATCTTCTTTACTTGTTTCCGTTTTGCGCTCCCCTTCAAGAATTAAATTATTATCCTGAAGACTAACACTAATATCACTTTCCTTAATCCCTGGAACTTCGGCACAAATAGTATAATGTTTCTCTTTTTCTTTAATTTCTAATTTGGGAGAAAATTCAGTGATATCTGTTCCAACGGACCCGAAATCGCGGCCAAATCGATCAAATAAATTATTCATCTCTCTTTGCCACAGACTCACAGGATTCGTAACTCGGGTGGCGAGAGATTGATTTTTAAATAAAGACATAAATTTCCTCCTGGTGTTTTGTAAAAGCTCATTATTATTTTATTCAAAGGAGGCGAACCCGAAATGACTTTGAACATTTAGTGCTGTGATTAATGTCAGTGCTAAAAGTGTGTGAATGGTAAAAGATAGCAGCAAGAAACCAAGGATGAAAAATGTCAAAAGAACTTCACTTTGAATCAGATGCCCAAACCAGACTACTTCAGGGTGCTACGATTCTGACCAATGCTGTGAAACTTACACTGGGGCCAAAATCAAAAAGTGTGCTAATTGAGAGAAAATGGGGAAAACCCATTGTCTGTAACGATGGAGTGACGATTGCCAAAGAAATTGACCTGAAAGATCCCGTGGAAAACATGGGAGCTCAAATGATCAAAGAAGTTGCAGAATTAACGGGGGATGCTGTGGGCGACGGAACCAGTACGGCCACGATTCTCGCACATGCCATACTGAGTGAAGGGATTAAAAATATTACGGCAGGGGCAAGCGCAGTGGATTTGAAACGGGGTTTAGATCGCGGGGTGAAGGCTGCGATTGAATCGATTCGTAAACTTTCCAAAACTATTACAAGCCGCCAAGAAATGGAACAAGTGGCAACCATCTCAGCTCATAATGATATGGGGATAGGAAAATTTGTTGCCGATGCGATTGAGAAAGTCGGCAAAGATGGAATTGTGACAGTGGAAGAGGCAAGAGGAACAGAAACCGTGGTCGAAGTTGTAAATGGAATGCAGTTTGAGCGGGGCTACCTCTCACCCTATTTTGTTACTGATACCGTTAAGATGGAAACGAAACTCGAAAATCCTTTGATCCTTATTTATGATAAAAAGATTGGAAGTATTGAACCCCTAGTCCCAGTGCTTGAAAAGATTATTAAGACTGGTCAGCCACTCTTGATTATTGCAGAGGACGTAGAAAACGAAGCTCTCGCGATGCTCGTAGTGAATAAAATTCGAGCAACCTTAAGCTGCGTAGCTGTTAAAACTCCAGGGTACGGTGAGCCCCGAAAAGAGATGTTGCAAGATATTGCCATCCTCACCGGTGCTCAGGTTATAACTTCTGAGCTGGGAATGAGTCTTGAAAATTTACAAATGGAGCAACTAGGTCATGCTGATCAGGTGATTGTGAACAAAGATCACACAACTATTATTGGCGGAAGTGGCGATAAAAAAGCCATTCAAGAGCGTATTGAGCAGTTAAAGATAAGAATTGAAAAGAACAAAAGTAATTTTGTTCAAGAGAAGCTATCTGAAAGGCTTGGAAAATTAAGCGGTGGCGTGGCCGTCATACGGGTGGGAGCTCCCTCTGAAGCAGAATTAAAAAGTAAAAAAGAAGCCTTGGATGATGCCATTTCGGCCACCAAAGCCGCCGTTGCTGAAGGAATTGTTCCAGGGGCAGGCCTATCACTACTGCGATCAATTGAGGCGCTCACAATAGAAGAGAACGCGACTTTTGGTGACGTAAAAACTGGGATTCAAATATTGAAACATGCCTTAGAAGCACCCACACGCCAAATTGCCATTAACAGTGGAGATGATGCGGGAGTGGTAGTCAATGAAATGCGCAAAGGTACGGGAAACTATGGCTATGATGCTTCTAAGCGCAGCTATGTGGACCTAGTTGAATCGGGCATAATTGACCCCACAAAGGTGGTACGGATTGCCCTTGAGAATGCTGTCTCAGTTGCTAGTACTTTATTATTAACCCAAGCGACGATGTCAGAAGAATTAAAGACAGAAAAAGCTGACCCAAACATTGGGTCAGCGATGCACTAGAAATTTAAAGTATTGAGGCTTGATGACCTTTACGGGCCTTGGTTTTATCTATATGCACTTGAAGCACACCATCTTTATAGTTCGTTTTCATACTGCCCGCATTCACATTCTCTTTAAGATGAATGGTGCGGCTGAATTCCCCATAAGAGATCTCTGTTGAAGAAATGCCTTTTTCTTCTTTTTTAATCTCAACTTTTTTCTCACCTTTAATGATTAAATCCTGCTTCACGAGCTTTACTTCGATTGCCTCTTGCGAGATGCCTGGAATTTCTGCCTTCACATCGTAGGAATTTTCATTCTCAACAATTTCAATTCGGGGGTTGTGAGTCCTTTCATGGAGGCCAAACCGAGTGAACAGTTTTGCTGTATCTTCCTGAAGTCTTCGCATTTCAGTTTCTAATTCATGCTGAACTGTTAAGAATTCATCTGAGATATCGCCTTTTTGCTTCGGTGCTATTTTTTTTCGCAGACTAAGCATTTGATCTAATTCTTTTTTTTCATTAGCAATAAATCGGTCATTTAATTCCCTGACCTCTTTAGAGGTTGTCTTGTCTGTGTAGGTTTTCATTCTTTCAAGGCTGCTTTTTTGATGATTAATCATAAGATCAAGCGAATCCACTTCACTCATCCCATAGGCGAGTGCAGTTGACCCTAAGGCCCAGAATAAAATTAATTTTATATAAAATCGCATAAAACTTGTCTCCGCTTAAGGTTTATAAAGAAAGCTCTCTTTTCGTTTCTGGATGGTAATGACTTAAGATGGTCATAACCTCAGCATCACTCACTTGGTTAAATTCTTCATACCAAAGACCAATGGCAGTCAAATTCATAGGCTTATATGGGCAGATCACTTCATCAATATTATCCATCAAAAGTTTACTGGGATGATGGGGGCCAACAGGAACAGCTAAGTAGATTTTTTGGGCTCCCCTCTTTTTTAGAAAACGCCCAGCCGCAGCGGCGCTCACCCCTGTCGCGAGACCATCATCGACAAGAATAACTGTACGATTTTTAATTTCAGGCAAACTCCGCTCCCCTCTATACATACGAATGCGGCGGGACAGTTCCTTCTTTTCGGCTTTCACAATCTCTTTGACTTCCTCTTCTAGGTCCTCAAAAGGTAAAAGTTCGCCAGCGTTAAAGAGAGGATCTAAGTCTTCACTAAGAGCGCCAATCCCATATTCAGGATTAAATGGAGCACCAATTTTTCTGACGATGAGAACATCTAGGGGAACTTGTAACTTTTGAGCGATAAGGTCTGCAACTGGTACGCCTCCTCGAGGCAAGGCCAGAATCACTGGATTCAGGATATTTCTTTGCTCCAAAACCTGAGCAAGAACTCTTCCCGCGTGTTGTCTGTCCTTGTAAGTCATTTGAGTGCTCATGACTTCACCACACAGGTTAAACAATTAATTTGACCATTTACTAGACCAACAGAAATACTCGCGGCCATACATTCAAAATCCTGATTATTTTGACAGGCATCTACCTTACACGCCCCTACCCCTGCAGAGCGCTGAATATTTCTATTATGATTCTTGGTTTCAAAATACGTATCACATCCAGGATTGATCCCGTCCCCAATCGTGATCGCCTTAGCATGACAGCCATTGTTGACGTTATAGCCACATTTAGACACATCACATTTAGCGATGGGAGGCATTTCATTTAATATCAGTGCCATAAATTCTCCTTAAATATTTTCGGTTGCAAAACGTGAATCCACTTTACCCCAGCCAAACATATGCCCCAATAACACCACTGACACTCCTGAAAGAATAAAATTTACTGAATGCATCCAAAGACCATAAAACAGAAGAAAGATTCCGATCAATTGAGTTGAAGCATTGATAGGATTCAAATGAAGAAGCGCCAATTTCCCTAAAACGGTCTGCGACATTTTCACTTCACTAATTTCTAAAACTGAAATGTGCGAAAGGATTCGGCCAAAAACAATTGCGCTCAAGGCAAATTGCCAATTATGTAGCCAGAAAAAGTAAGTAAACCAAATAAAGGAGACAACATCGATAAATATTGCCCGAGGATGATATTTTTTAAGCACGTAGGTTTCAAACCATGAAAAGCCATTGTCCACTTCAACCGTTAAAACAATATTTGAGTCATACAAATGTTTTGTCATAGATACCTCCAATAAATTAAGCAATGTTTGTGCCAGAAAGAAGTGCCCATTCCCATTTAAGATTGGGGCAATATGAGACAACATAAAATCAAGAGAAATTGAGTTGAAGCGAGAAAAATGACCACTTAAGATCACACAAGAAGTGAATGTCTAATAACCAAGGAACTAAATATGAAATCATTTTCCAATAAGGTAGTCATTGTCACGGGGGCCGGTTCAGGAATAGGCCATGCCACCGCCCTGGCCTTTGCCCAAGAGGGCGCCAAAGTAGTCGTGAGTGATGTCGACAGCAAAATGGGTCTTAAGACAGTAGAAGAAATCAAAAATAATAATGGCGAAGCCTTCTTTATTAAATGTGACGTTTCCTCTGAGGAAGAAGTAAAAAACTTAGTCTCAAAAACAGTGGAAAAGTATGGCCGACTCGACTGTGCCTACAATAATGCCGGGGTGGAAGGAAAACTCTCAACCACCACAGAATGCACCTCGGATAACTGGGACCGCACCATTAATGTGAACCTTAAAGGCACTTGGTTATGCATGAAGTATGAAATACCGGAGATGCTCAAAAATGGAAAAGGCAGTATCGTGAACTGTTCTTCTATTGCAGGTCTTGTGGGATTTGAAACCATTCCCGCCTACGTCGCCAGTAAACACGGAGTGATTGGTCTGACAGAAACTGCCTCGTTAGAATTCGCCAAACAAAACATTCGAGTCAATGCCGTTTGCCCAGGAGCGATTCATACTCCCATGCTTGATCGATTTACTGAACACAATGAACAAGCAATGGCCCAGCAAGATCCTATGGGACGCGTGGGAAAACCCGAAGAAATTGCGGACAGTGTGCTGTGGCTTTGCTCCGACAAATCATCCTACGTCACAGGCCAGGCGATAGCTGTTGATGGGGGCTGGGTTGCTCACTAGTATAAGTTATCAATTCATCTAAATTCGTAAACTCCATCACTTTAGAATCGGGAACATAAATTCCGGTTTTTTGATGGAGTTGAACGATGATCCGGTAAAAATCAAAGGAATCAATTTCCACTTGTTCTCTTAGGGGCTTTGCCGTATCAATTTTTGAAAAATCAATTTCCGGGGCAATCTCGTGAAAAACCTGTATTAAAAGTTCCTTGATTTGGGTGGTATTCATGAGTCACTCCAGTTGAGAGGGATTTTTAAGATTTCTTTCCAGACTTGCTAAAAAACGAGCGCCATTTAATCCATCGGTCACTCGGTGGTCAGCACTTAAAGTGATATCAATTACAAATTCAGGTTTGATGATTTCTTTCTCTACCACTGGTGCCTTATGCATTCGGCCAAGTCCTATTAGCGCGACTTGCGGAGGAAAAATAATGCCAAAAACTTCTTCACTTCCGAGATCCCCCATATTGGTCACAGTCACTGTTCCTTCGGTCAGCTCACGGTTGCGCAGTTCCCCTTTTTGAGTTCTTTGAACCAAATCCTGAAACGCCGTATTTAATTCCCTGAGATTCATTTTTTCGGCATCTAAAAGTGCGGGAACTAAAACTCCACCCGTTTTTAAAGCAATCGCAACTCCTAAATGAATGGGTTGACTAGGCTCATAAACCTCATTTTTAAAATAGCCGTTCATCTGGGGATAATCTTGTAAACTTTTGATGACCGCTTTGAATAAGACCACTGGGACCAGGAGCCTATTCTCTGGAGAAAGGTTTTTATTTTTTTCATCCACCCATTTTAAGAGAACGCCAAGCGTGACTTGAGATTTTAGATAATAGTGAGGAATTTCTTTTTTGGAGTGACTCATCGCTTTGGCAATCGCTTCGCGAAGATTTGATCCAGACTTTATTGGATGAGTTTTGACTTCCACGTCTTTAAGTTCGATTTGCCCCTCTGGTCCACTTCCCTTGATTTGAGTTAAATCAACATTTCGATCTGTAGCAAATTTTCTTGCCGCAGGAGAAATTTTCAAACGCATCTCAGGAATCTTGACTGGTGGTTCAGGTGCTAAGTCACTGCCTGCTACTTCAAAGCGGGCAATTGGCTGACCGACAGGAACGTCTTCTCCTACTTTTCCCAGAAGATCTAGCACTCTTCCCTCTTTAAAACTTTCAATTTCCACTGTGGACTTAGTTGTTTCCACCTCCGCAATCATCTGCCCTTTTTTGACCTCATCACCAGGTTTAATTTTCCAGTTCATGAGTTTACCATGATCCATATCGGCCCCAAGTGAAGGCATTGGCACGTTATAAATCATTTTATAATCTCCTGAATTTTTTTGATGATCTCATCGGCCTGCGGAATCGCCGCAAGCTCCAAATGTCTGGCGTAAGGAATAGGAACTTCTCTACGGCACAGTCTCTCGACAGGAGCATCGAGATCAAAAAAGCAATTCTCCATAATTCGGGCAGAGATCTCGGCCGATAGGCTTCCAGACTTCCATCCTTCATCAACAATGAGAACACGGTGATTTTTCTTTACCGACTGAAAAATGGTTTCATTATCTAAAGGTCTTAAGCATCTGAGATCAATGACTTCGATTTCTTTACCTAATTTTTCGAATTCTTTAGCCGCTTCAAGACAACGATTCAGCATTCCCCCATAAGTAATCAGCGTTAGAGCAGTCCCACTTTTTCTTACGACGGCCTTAAAGGGTGACCTAATTTCTGGCAACTCTCCCACCTCTTCCGAAGTATTTAAAAGAAGTGCATGTTCAAAAATAAGTACGGGGTCTGGATCTTTAAGCGCATAAGATAAGCAAGAACGTGCGTCTTCAACAGTAGCAGGGGCGAGAATTTTTATTCCTGGAATATGAGCATACCATCCTTCAAAAGAATGAGAATGTTGCGCTCCAAGTTGTCTTCCTCCCCCGGTGGTCATGCGAATGACTAAGGGAACAGAGATCTGGCCACCCGACATGTGCCTTAAAATAGCCGCACTATTAATGATTTGATCTAAGGCGAGTAAACTAAAATTCACCGTCATGATTTCCACAATTGGCCTTAACCCACCCATCGCCGCACCTATGCCAATTCCCGTGAAGCCGACTTCTGATAGTGGGGCGTCCATAATTCTTTCGGGCCCATAAGTTTCTAAGAAGCCTTTAGTCACAGCATAAGTTCCCCCGTAGGCGCCAACATCTTCTCCCACCAAAAAGACGTTTGGATTTTCTTCTAAAGCATTTTTCAGACCTTCTCTGAGCGCTTCTCTATAAGTCATTTTCATAAACATGCTTCTCCAAGTCTTCTATTGGCTCCCAGGTTCCTTGCTCGGCAAAGATTATGGCCTCTTGAATTTCTTTTTCTACTTTTAGGGTCAGCTCTTGAATTTGAAGTTCTGAAATCATGTTCTTTTGCAAAAGATGTCCCTTAAAAGTCAGAATGGGACACTTCTCTTTCCAATTCATGACTTCTTCTTTATTTCTATAAAGTTCTGGGTCAAACATAGAGTGCGGTCTAAATCGGTAAGTTTTAAATTCTAAAAAATAAGGACGTTGTTCGCGTTTAATGAAATCAAGAGCGATTTGTGTTTTTTCAATGACCTCAATGATATTCATTCCATCAACACTATTTGCTGTCACATTATACGCATTGGCTTTTTTCACAAGATCCATTTGAGACTGAGAGCGCTTAAGAGCAGTCCCCATGGCGTAGAGATTATTTTCACAGCAAAATAAAAGAGGGATTTTCCAAAGCTCTGCCATGTTCATCGTTTCATGAAAGGCTCCCTCGGCCATGGCCCCTTCTCCAAAAAAACAAACCGTATGTCGGTCTTCCTTTAAGCGTTTCGCTGCAAGCGCCAGGCCTGCTGCTTGAGGAATACCTGAAGCGACAATGGCATTTCCTCCGAAGAATCGATTTACTGAGGAAAATAAATGCATCGAGCCTCCCCGGCCGTGGGAGCATCCTTCTACTTTGCCAAACATCTCCGCTAGGATCTGCTTCGCCGAGACTCCTTTGAGTAATGCATGCCCGTGCTCTCGGTAGGTGGCCATGACGTTGTCTTGCGGCCGCATGAGTGAGAGCACTCCCGCAGCGACAGCTTCTTCGCCAATATAGAGATGTAAAAAGCCTCTGATTTTTTCTTGAGTATACAGTTCAGCGCAGACTTCTTCCATTCGTCTGATTCGCATCATGTTGAGAAGTAGTGTCACGTGATCAAGGAGCGCCATAATTACTCTCCAATGTGGACAGATCTCCTTCGGGCAGACCAAGTTCACGCGCTTTGAGTAACCTTCGCATAATTTTGCCACTTCTGGTTTTAGGAAGATTATCAATAAATTGAATTTCTCTCGGAGCAATCGCAACCCCAAGGTGAATCCGGGCGTGACTAAGAATATTTAATTTTTGCTCTTGAGTGGAAGCGAATCCTTTTTTGAGCACCACAAATGCTTTGATCATTTCTCCTGCCACGGGATCAGGAATACCAATCACGGCTGATTCTAAAACCGCGGGGTGCTCCATTAAAATACTTTCCACTTCAAAAGGCCCAATTAAGTGGCCTGAAGTTTTGATCACATCATCTTGTCGACCTACGAACCAGAAATAACCGTCATTATCTCGTTTGGCGACATCGCCTGATAAATACCAATCCCCTACAAAACTTTTGGCATATCTTTCTGGATTATCTAAATAACCTTTAAACATCGAAGGCCAATTTTTTCGTATCGCAATTTCTCCCTGCTCTCCTGGCTCAGTGGCAAAAGTGATCTTCCCGCCCTGATGAGCTTTAATGAGTGCGACCTCAAGACCAGGAACAGGCCTGCCCATGGAACCTGGCCTTAAATCAAGACCTGAGTCATTACAAATAATGATGCCGCCCGTTTCGGTTTGCCACCAATTGTCATGCAGAGACAAATGTAAATTCTCCTGCGCCCACTCTATCACCTCAGGATTCAGTGGCTCCCCGACACTGGCGACAAAACGCACATGCGAAAAGTTATAACTCTTGGCCAAATCGTCTCCCGCTCGCATGAGCATTCGCATCGCCGTAGGTGCCGTGTACCAAACATCGACTTTGAAAGTTTTCAGTATTTCGTACCATCTAGCAGGATTAAATTCCGCCCCATCTATTAGTAGAGTCGCCCCATTACATAATGGAGAAATAATTCCATAAGAAGTTCCCGTTACCCAGCCTGGATCTGCGGTACACCAAAAAACATCCTGAGGCCTTAAATCCAGAGCGAACCTCCCTGAGATTTTATGATAAACCACTGCCTGATGAACATGCACCGCTCCCTTAGGCTCTCCAGTTGTGCCACTTGTAAAATGCAAAAGAGCAACGTCATCGGGGCTGGTCGGCTCTAATATCGGTGAAGGGTCGGCGGTTCGAATCAGGTCGCGAAAATTTATCGCTTTTTTTATGTCCTCAAGACTTCCATCATCATCAATAAGCAGAATATGTTCAAGAAATGGGAGTGAGCCCAAGATAGGTAAAACTTTTTTACGAAAAAGTGATGCAGAGGAAAAAAGAATCTTTCCTTTACCCTTTTTCATTCGCGCGAGAATTGGCTCTGGCCCAAAAGCTGAAAATAAAGGGGAGAAAACCACTCCCATCCTAAGAGCTCCCATCGCTGCAATATAAAGCTCAGGAATACGTGGGGATAAAGTGAAGAGGACATCACCCTTTTTGACCCCAAGACTTTTAAGCGCATTGGCCATCTTGTAACTTTCAGTCGCAAGCTCCTGGTAAGTCATTTCCTGAATGGACTGAGGATTTTTTGGCCACGAAGGATCAATGTAGCGAATGGCAACCGCGTGACGAAGTGGTCCTGTGAGGTGACGATCTATGGCTTCCTGACAAATATTCACAACTCCATGATTGTCATGCATGAGTTGAGTGACTTCGTTACTCCAGAATTCTTTACCTACAATATTTTGAAAAGGTTTAGCACTTCCCATGCACACACTTAAAACTTAATTTTCAAAGTTGTCATGATGGGCATAATCATTTTTCTTTGGAACGAATTTTGCACTTACTTGATCATTATCAATGGAGGCTTCATGGCACAATTCATTAAAACCTTAGAGACGCTCTCAATCAAAGACATCCCTCTGGTGGGAGGAAA
>CANFNN010000060.1 GCA_947448095.1 Bacteriovoracaceae bacterium
CAAAATCGACTCAGTTTAGCTTCGATCTTTTTTACGTTAATACTGATTTTAAAAATATTCATAATGTAGTGACCAAAAATACGACCAATACCGTTAATTCAAACGAAACGGGAAACTTTGAGGTGAATGCTAAACCGACTACCCTCATGGCCGTTCATTTTTCCACGCCACTCTTTGCGCCCGAAGGCCCTAAGTTCAATTTTAGTTTATTTGCACCAGTCGACCGGGTGATGGAAAGTGATACAGGCGACCCTTATGCTCCTCAGTATGTCATGTACGCCAATCGCTTTAGTCGCCCCAATATTACTTTTAACCTTGCCCAATCTTTTGGGGAATGGAGTTTTTCGGCCGGAGTTCACACTGGTATTCAAACCAATGGGGAAGCAAATTTTGTCACTCATACAACTCCCGGTACGTATAGTTTAGGAAAACTCAGTTATAATGCGAAACCTTCAGTCGGCGCTCTCGTTTCTATAGCCAAAAAAACCAATAATCATCTGAGTTATTTTAATTTCCAACAGGAAATGAAATCTCGCTTTAAAAGTCGGGCCATCAGTGAAACAGAAATTGCTTCGGGGGCAGCCTTTCAATTTGATCTGGATATGACCTCACTGCTTTTTTATGATCCAATGACCATGAGACTAGGTCACCAAATTGATTTTGGTAAAAGTCAGCTCTATTTCTCGGTTGATTATCAGCAGTGGAAAAATTTTGAGGCTTCGACTTTAAAAATTCAAAATAATGCGGGCTCAGTTAATAGTTCGAAAAATTTTGAAACCCTTAAATTAAGAAACATCTTTATTCCAAAGATTGGTTATGAAACGCAGCTGCATGAGAAATGGAAACTCAAAGCCGGCTATTTTTATCGCCAGTCCCCACTTGATGCGAATAATTTAAAGAATGCAGGCAACACAATTGATGTGGATAAGCACGTCGGCTCCCTTGGACTAGCGCATTTATTTTCATTTTACGGAAAAGATCTCACGCTGGATCTGGCCTATCAGGCACATTTGCTAGTGCAACAAAAAATCAAAAAGACCGCAAAACAAGAAGATGACCAAACCGCTGGCTCAAAGATCGGTTCGCCAGGTTACATGGTTGGTGGTATGATCCACGTCCTGAGCTTTGGACTTAGCTGGATGTACTAATGGGCATAAAAATTATCTGTAAAAATCAGCGTGCTGGTTATGACTACTTCTTGGAAGAGAAGTACGAGTGCGGCATTTCACTTCTGGGAACAGAGGTTAAGTCGATGCGTCAAGGAAAGGGAATCATAAATGACGCTTATGTAGTCATTGATTCCCAAGGCGAAGCCTGGCTGCAAAACGCCACTATTCCCCATTATGATTTTGGGAATATTAATAACCATCCTGAGACCAGAAAGCGTAAGCTCTTGTTAAAACGAGAGGAAATTCACCAAATTGAGAAAAAAATGGCCGTCAAAGGCTATGCCTTAATCCCTTTGACGCTCTACTTTAAAGACTCTTTGGTCAAATGCGAAATCGCCCTGGCCAAAGGGAAAAAACTCTTTGATAAGCGTGACACTGCTGCTAAAAAGGACGTAGAGCGCAAACTAAGACAAGGACAGTACGAGTAATGGAACCGACATTAGAAGATAACGTTCGAACCATCTACCCTCTTAACAAGACCAAAATCTTCAAGCACGAAGAAGCCTTGGAACTTGTTTCGCTTTTGATGCACATCTCGGCCAAAACGAAACGTGACCTCAACGTTTTGAATTCTCAATTAGGCTTTTTTAAGACGAATTCGGATAAGGCCATGGCCATCCAGGAAAAAATCAACATTTCACTTCAGGCATGGTCAGATAAAATCAGACGTCTTGGGGCAATTCCAGTTTCTCTGTGTAAAGTTCGTATTCCAGGCGATGAAGGTCATTATCTTTGGGAATATCCTGAGAAACGTTTATACATGCACTAATCGCTTCTAAAGCAGATTAGTCACACCTTCATACAACAATTTTAGCGCAATCAGACCCAATAGAATGTTGAGCATTAAATCGAATTTTGCGTCGGAGATTTTCTGCGAGATTGGTATCGAAGCTGCTACCCCTACGAGCGAAGCCAGTGCAAGAATGAGAACGTGCTCTTTTAAAGCAAAAAAATCAACTCCCCCTGCCCCCCAAAATGCCATAATTTTTGAAAGCTGAAGCATCGCCTGACCGGCACTTTTGGTGGAAAGCATGCCTTGTCGCTCAATTTTTATGCGGTTAAAAAATGGCATCACGAGTGGGCCGACGGCCCCTACAAATACCCCTAGAAATCCTGAGACCGCACCTAGGAGAACAAATGTTTTTAGTACGGGCTCGCCCTTTGGTTTAAAACGAAGCGGCACGATTGAAAAAAGAATCGAGACGCCCACAAAAATTTTCAACCAATTAGGATTCACGAGATGAAAGAGTTTGGCACCCATCCAAGCAGCGGGAATCATCAGCAGTGAATAAGCGACGACAACTTTCCAGTTCACCTGCTTAAAAAAGATCCCTGTCCTCAGAGCGTTCGCTGATAGCTGAGTAAAACTATGAAGTGGAATCGCTAATCCCGGTGGGAAAACGAGTAAAAGTCCGGCGAGAATAAGAGTTCCACCACCTAGACCAGTAAGGCTTGAAATGAGGGCACCGGTTGTAACGAGAATGAATAACAAAAGAGAACTCATTACCAGCCCTTGTAGTCCTGATAAAGTTGAATTTTTCTTCGCATCGCCTCGAAGGCCAAAGACAATTCAAACGTGAATAGTTTCGAAATTTTATAATAACGATCAAAGTTTTCTCGAAAATCTATTTCGATTAGCTCGGCATCCTTAGGGTCTTTCAAGCCTTTACGGTGGCCTTTTCCAAGCTCAGAGCCAACAGAATAGGCAAAGTCACACAACTCATCTTTATCAAGAAACTTTTTAACCTTAACTGCGAATGAAGGAATTTGTCGTCCCCAGTACTGTTTCCCATCATGAGTACAGTAACCCAGGCGCTCTTCCATTCCATCAGCAAAAATTTTACTGGCCTCGATCATTCTCAGGCCATGATGCTCATAGGGAGAATAGAAAAAACGATTATTCTTCTCTTCATAAACTTCTTTAATATCTAAAAGGATAGCATCAACACGAGAGTCAGGGTTTTTAGGAAGTAATGAATAGATATAGTGCTTTTTACCAAGACTGCCCGGAGTAAAGCCGACTTCATCAATGTAGTACTCATTCATTAAGCTCAGTTCATTTCTTGAATCAAGAAATTTCTCTAACAACTGATTTGTAGTCGTGCTTTTAGTACTGATCTGAAAATCACGCATTTTTTTCGCCCATTTTTTATTGGCGCGTAAGTAATTGCGAGTGTTCAGTTGCCAATTATCAGGCTTAGTCTCTTTGAGCATTTTAAGCTGTTTGTGAGGAATTTCCGGATTAAGAAAATGAGTATAATAGGCATCTATGAAATGCTCCACCACCCTATGATCGAGAAATCCCCCCTCATTTTCCCGTCTCAGAGAAAGGGAGCTTAGAAAACGAATGATATCCCAACTGTACGGACCCATCCTCGATCGATCAAAGTCCATCATGGCCGAGCCACGCAAGGTTCGAACGTAATTATCAATGTGAGGATTTCCATGAATAAAGGTAGTGGGAACTTTTGTCAGATCTACAAAACGATGAAACTTGGCCTGCATAATGGGCCCCGCTAATCTAAAGAACAAGTAGCGCGCCTCTTTGCGGCCCAAAGGTGCAGTACCCAAGCGTTTTTGAAAGATTTGACTGTGACGAAGATACTCTTCCATTGAATAAGTATAACAGAATTCCCTTCTTTTTGGATTTAAGTTATTATTGGTCCATGAAAGAGAAACTTCTGGCCCATTTCCATAAGATTGGTCCCCGCCGGTTCGTAATTGGAACCGTCACCATGTTAATCATTACGGATATTCTTAACTGCGTTTACCTGAAATTGGCCTGGATCAAAAACGATCTCTCTCAGAGGATGGTTCTCCAGATTATCGATCAGATGAAACTTCAACCAGCAGATTTTAACCCAACGACGATGCTCGAAATCGGTGGGTTGGTGGATAAATCGTTCGATTTTTTCATGTTCATTATTCTAATTAATAATCTTTTTTTCTACTTCTTCTATCTGCGCCAAAAGCTTTGGGCCCAAGGCTATGTCCTTTTTTATACTCTAACAGCAGCTCTCTTTTCGGGTACATTACTTTTTGATGGTTATGGAATGGGTTCAGGATGGTTAATATTTAACCTCATGACGATACCGTTTTATTTGTACCTTTATATGGGCGTAAAACTACTTAAGGACGAGACGACTCTTGTGCCACAAAAGAAGGCACGATAAAGTTTGCCCCATCCGAGGTTCCCCAGTCAGGAATTTCTCGAAGTCCATTCATGAGCATGCGCTGGCCAACAACTGATAAGATAAATGAATCAAAGGCTTGACCATTTTTGGTAATAGTATCGAGATCATTTTCGTAAATAAAAATATCCATATTCTTTTCGATCTGCTGAACAATCATTTCGCGAGCCGAAGGAGCAAGCTCTAGATCCAATAGTTGAAACATAGTTGATTTATTGATGATATGAGCACGATAAAGCTCAATGAGACTAATCTCAATACTTGATTCGTACATCTTTAAGTCTCGAGGAAGATGCCGGACCAAATACTTCAATCGAGCAAGAAGCATGACTGACACATTTCCAAATGAATCATAAGATATTTTAAAAACATCTAATAATTGATCGTAGTAATTCTTCCAGATCCAAAAATCCAAGGGACGATGCCAGTAGGGAACAAATCCCTTTCTTAGTTTTCGTTTGAAGGCACGTGAAAGCATATGTTCATCAGGATTTTTTTTCGTGATATTTTTTGCATAATCAACTTCAAGAGAGGCAATTCGGTCTTGTTCATATTTCTTAGGATTGCACCGCTCATACTCGGCATCTTCATCGAGTAGCTTTTCCATTTCACTTCTTACTTCAATAATCTCCCGACGAGGGCACGCATGTGCACCAGTACAGTTATTTAAACAAGCCTCTTCACAAGGGGGACGACTAAGAGGGAAATCAACAATCAACTCCCTGAGACCATATTGCTCTACCCAAGAAGCAATAATCGCATCTCGGTCCTGAATCTCTTCGTCTTTCACCTGATGCAGGGATTTTAAAAACCAACGTTTTTTTTCAGGGTAATACTCAAGTAAAGAAAGAAAAAAATTCTCTCTTCTGCCTCCACCGAGGCTCATTCCTGCGACGTTTTTTGATTCAGTACTCAAGGAGAACTCCTGCTAAAGGGGTGCCTCTACTTTAAACGGAAGAATTTCCATTCCGTGCGCTCTGACTTTGGCTTCGATCACATTAGGATCAAGGCCCTTGTGAACGAGAATAAAACATCCACCACCACCAGCACCGCACATTTTTAATCCTATCACATTTCCTTCCAGTCTCAGCTCAGCTGTAAACTGGCGAATTTTTTCCGTCGTGATGCCAGGAAATAGTTTTTCGCGCTCAAGGCCCTCAAGAGCAATGTTTTTGAGCATCTCGTCCCAATGCCTATCTTTAATGGCCAAATAGGTGGCGTGAGAAATTTCAGCAATTCGTGTCAGACCATTTACAACTTCAGGCTTTTTATCAAAGAAAGCTTTATAAACTTCCCAGTTATTAATGCCTGATGCACGGGACTGGCCTGAAGAGATAAGAGTCAAGTGAGCTTCAAGTACGTTTTTTAGTTCATCTGAATAAAGCTGCTCAACTTTAATTTCGCCTTCGATTCCTCTGACGGCGAGAACTCCACCGGTAAGAGCGGGAAAATAATCCTGATATCCGGCCATGCCTTGATTCAAAATACGACTCTCAACAGCTTTCACACGAACAACTGCCGTGTGACGGTCATAATTGTGACCCGTAAAATTACAAAGGGCGCGGTATAAAGTCACACCCATGGCCGATGATCCGCCCAGGCCTGATCCTGCAGGAGCACCTGAAGCAAGTTCAAGTTTAAGACCTGAATTAATATTAAACAGACGCAAGATCTGAAGAATAAAACTCATCTCTGCAAATTCATTGGAATAAACCATACGATCTTCAGTCAAATCTGAAGCTTCGTATTTATATGATTTATTGTAATCCTTAGAATGGATTTCAATTCCATTAAAAGCGATTTTAGAAAGTGTGACGGAAGCCTTAAGCCCCGTGGCCACGTTCAATGTCACAACATTTTTAATGATTAAGTTAATGGGCTCGATATCCAGAGTTCCACCAACAAGATCAACTCTTACACTGCCTTGATTAGTTACCTGCATTTAAAATTCCAATGTATGGGAGTTCGCGGTAGCGGCCAGCATAATCCAGGCCGTAACCAATAACGAATTTATCTTCGATTTCAAAACCTAAATAATCAATTTTAACCGGATGTTTTAATTTGACCGGTTTAAACAGAAGAGAAGCAAGCTTGACTGTCTTGGGTTTTCTAACTGCCATGATATCCATGAGGGTTTTAATCGTAAGACCTGTATCGACAATGTCTTCAACGATCAAAACATTCTTACCTTCAATATTGGCGGTGATATCCATTTCTAAACGAACATTACCGGAACTATTTGTTGAGTCTCCGTATGATGAGAGTGAAATGAATTCTAAAGAAATTGGTCGATTGATCTTTTTAATTAAATCTGAACAAAAGACGAAGGCGCCTTTAAGAACACAAATAACAACTAAATCCTCGTCTTCAAAATCTTTTGTAATCGCATTTCCGAGAGCTTGAATTCTCAAGGAGATTTCATCTTCGGTGATTAATGCTTCAGGTGTATAAAGTTCCATCTTTTTTCTCCTAGCAGTACGAGTTGTTTAGTATTTCTCCTAAACCACCAGCACCAGGGACAATATATTGAATTGGGCTAAGCCCTTTTTCTTGATTCCATTTTTTTCCAGGCTCTTCATTTAAAACTTCATTTGAGGACAGACCTCGATCAAGTCTTAGAGCAAAAATATGCAGATCCGGACACGCTTTGGTGACCTTGGACAAATATTCAGGTGTAATAATTAGGTGCATGGCAATCATCATGTTCGGTTTGCCACCTACGTTTGCCAGATAATGATCATGGGCCTGAACAATTGTTCCCCCGGTTGCTCCCATAGGATCTGGAAAGAGTACAATCGCCTTATCAATATCCCCACCAATTTTTGAACCAGAGACATTCACACCTGTGACTTGTCCCTTTTCATCACTCATGCGTGAAACATAAAAATGATCCTGGCGAACAAGTTCTGGATTCATTAGGTAATTGAGCTTGTTGTAACAAAGATGTGAGGGAAACGTTCCGGCGCGCGCAAGATCAACACTTACCACGGGAACTTCTGGATCAATAATCTGACCTTCATAAACGGCTTCCGAATGAGAAGATTTCATTCTGGTTTCCATCGCGACTAACTTTCTAGGAAATAGCGAATCAATCACATTATCCATTAGGTAAGAGTAAAGCATTGCCACAAGCTCGTTGATTTGAGGCTGATGAGTTTGTGGAGATCCCAACTTTGCTAACAGTGAAAGCATAAGAGGAGAGGAAACCAAATGAACCTTGGATCCATAATGATGGATCATTTCATTGGAGTGAAAATTGAGATTCTGGTGTTGTATATCTTTGGCCATGGTCGATAGGATACCATGGCCAATTTTGGATTGTCTTTAGTTTGAAAGCTGAGAAAGCGGCTTAATCTCTTCATCTAAAGGCAGAAGTGCCTGCTCTTCGTTCTCGTCATGTTGGTAGTGTCCACGGCAGCGAGCTTCGTAGGCATCAGTTTCACCGAGTAAAACACGCTCTTTTACTGAGCTTAAGCGCTGAGATCTAGTCGCTGGAGCTCCACAAACAGTACAAATAGCATGAATTTTCATGACTTCATCGGCCAAAGCCAAAAGTGTAGGCATTGGGCCAAAAGGTTGAGCTCTGAAATCCAGATCTAAACCGGCGCAAATGACTCTGTATCCACGAGCTGCGAGTTTAGTGACGACAGTGATAATGTTTTCATCGAAGAACTGAACTTCATCAATCGCAACGACTCTAGTTGAGTCTTTGAGGCGAATAAGAATATCTACAGCACTCTCAACTGGCTCAGATTTTATGGCCTGAGAAGAATGGGAAACGACGTCTTCAACATCATAGCGAACATCAATTGCAGGTTTAAAAATTTGTACCCGCTGTTTGGCGATTTGAGCACGCTTCACTCGGCGGATGAGTTCTTCAGTTTTACCTGAAAACATTGGGCCACAAACGACTTCGATGGATCCATGAAAATATTGATGGGTCACTTATGTGTCTCCTCAGAATGAACTTAAAACTTAACTATATTTCTCAGTTATATTTTCAGACATTCTGAAAGATGACAACGAATGGAGCTTTTACAAACACACGAATTTCCGTGGCCGTAAGAAAATATCAGGGCCTAAGCTTATGAAACTAAATAAAAAAATGCGAAGCCTAGCAAACTGAACACCATCATGGCCAGGAGCGTTGGAGTCAAAAGGATCACCCAGGCCAATGACCTAGAAGCCCCAAGGTTTGAGCGAAGACCAGCGTAGAGCAAAAAGTAGTAAAGACCCGATTGAACCAAATCTCCTAGAAACGGGATGATACTAAAAAGATTTGAACTTAAAGCATGGGTTGAAATTTGATCAGCAATTTCTTCATGCGGCAGGTCCGGATTAAGCCACTTACTATAAAGCCTAATCATCCAAGACCAAACTTCGGTCATGATAAGAGCAGTAATAGGGAAAAAAATAATATCCAGTGAAGCAGAAAAAAGAAGAAAGTAGTAAGTGGAAAAACCTGAACTAATTATTAAATCCTGTAAAATCGGAAAACTGTCACTTTGCATATTAATGAAGGATTGAAGAAAAAAATTCATTAAAACAAGCTTGGCCAGCCCACGAATAATGGCAAAGACCCAGGAGATCCCGAGAGCTTCTGATAGCTTAAGGGGCGCAAAAAAATGATTCTCATGCCCTGGCAAGGCAACCTGATAACGGAACTGTTGGTGAATCCTGAAAGGATGAACCAGCACCATTAGGTATGTTTCGAGTAGATCAAGGATCGATTTCATGAGCTTTACTTTATCACATCTTCAAAAGTCGCGCGAAAACTTTGTTGCGTGACTAGAAAATGGGCCTTAAATCCCTGAGTAAGATTCACTACTATTAGCTCTTCTTTTTTTCGCCAGAACAATAGCTCCTGATTCATCACCTCGACTCTCAAATAGTCTCCTGAAAGGACTTCTTTCCTTTCAGATTTTGAAAGCAAAGAGACTCGGTCAGCTTGATCCTTTTCAGACAGATTGAACACGTACTGAAAAAGAATATTCATTTTTTCTGCATCAATTTTGTATTGATTTGATTCAAAGGCCAGAGGTTCACGATTGATAATTTCAATCAATGCCGTTCTCTCTCCTTGAGTAAAAATTGTTTTAAGGCGAGAAAAGTTTTTAAACTCTTGCGGGGGTATAATCTTTTTATCCCAATAATCCTGATGGTGAATAAAAAAAGCTTTAAGCGTTCCACCGATCATTTGCCAGGCCTTCTTGGAATCAGAATCTATGATAAACGAGTCAGCTGACTTACCTGAATTTAGCCATAACTCCCAAGTCACTTTCTTTTTTTCATGTTGAAAAATCATATGACCTAATTTTCGAAATTTAAGAGCTTCGGAATAAGGTACTTCATTCTTAATCGTCATTTGAGTAAGTAAAGACGTAAATTTTTCAAGAAGTTTACGATGAGGCTGAATGCCTGGGATAGGTGGTGGAAGCGTTTGGTTGTTTATCAAATCAAGTTCATACTCTGGTCGCCCATCACTTCCAATCGTTACTGTACCGAGGGGAAGTTTGGGATAAAACCGAAAGAGCTGAGTTTCAGACAGCTCGTTGAGTCTAAAGAGCAGTGCCTTTTTAAGATCTTCAAGCTTAACTTCAGTAACTTTTCCAGGCTCATCAGTTATTTCCTGCCCCTCACCTTCACTTACAGCAACCATCACCTTGTTATTTCTAGAAAGATAAAATCCTTGGCGGTCTAAGGTCAGATCCCCTAGTATCCAATCCTCGCCATTAACCTTTAATTCAACAGGCGAAGAAAAAAAACTTTTTTTATCACCCACGACTTCTTTAATCTTTTTAATCTGCCCTATGCGTTTTTCAATCTGCTTAAAAGTATTGGCAGAAAGAAGCTTCTCTCCCGCCCACCATTGGCCATCTTTTTTAATCGCCTGAACGTCTCCCCAATCAAGAGATTGGATATCTTCGGCTAAAATCAAATGATCCTTGGTAAATGATTCTTCAAAAATCTGCTTCGATCTCAATTCTTGAAAAATGTAAGTACCCAAGAGAAGTGCCAGGAGTATTCCTGACAAATAAAGATTTTTCTTCATAGTAATCTACGTCTGCGGTAAATAAATATCGCACAACCAAAAAATACGATTGGTACTAAGAGTATCGCAATGACAAAAATCATTTGAATGTGCTGCGAGCTTAGGATGACTGGATATTCTTCGATGCCCGGGCGATTGAAAGAAATAATTCCTTCGTCATTTACTAGCCAAGAAATAGTATTTAAAAACAATGTCGTATTTCCGGATTGACCCTGATAAGCGTTAATCAGAAAAGAACTTGAACCTAGTAACACAAATCTAGAATCTTTATGAGCATTAGTTCCTACTCTTTCGCCAACGCCAATCAAACCAATAGGACCTTTGATGTCTTCTTTCTCATTAAATTCAGCTTTTCCGGCAGTAACACCTTTGAGGTCAGTTTCCGCCCAACTTCCAGGAAAACTTGAAGTAAAAGCAATCAGTGTTGCAGCGTCATTTCCCTGGATCAAACCAACCGAAGAACTTAGAGGAAAGATGGTTCGCAACTGAAATTGACTGGTGATTGGATGCTCGTGTTCATAAGTACTAATGATGGGAATAGTCGCCTCTGACCCTTGAACAGTTGAAAGCCTGTCAATGACAACATCTTTACCAAGTTTTAATCCGTAGGGCTTAGCTAGGCTTGTGAGATTATCATAAACTTCGGATTTAAAAGCGGGAGCGAGTCCCAGAAAAAGACTTCCTCCTTGCGCGAGATAACTTTCAAGCTGCTTAGTTTCCGAGTCGAGAAAACCGGAAACTGGCCCCAAAACCATTACTGCTGAAGCGTCTGAAGGAACTTCACTTGTTCGTGTTAAATCGAGAGAGCGAACTTCATAGTTCTGGGATTTTAACTTCGTGCAAATTTCAGAAAGACCTTCCTGAGAAGTTTCTCCGCACGAGAGCTCCTCATGGCCTGATATCATATAAAGAACTATTTTTTCGTCACGAAGGGCTTTAAGTAAAGCGTTTGTAACAGATAACTCGTCTGCGATTAGAAAACTTGAAGTCTTGTTTTTATAATGAATAATAACAGTACCATTCTGAGTAATCTTTTCCGCTTTAACTAAATCAGGTCTGACATCGGTATCAATTGCATTAATTTTTATGTTCTTGTTTTTGGCTTCATATAACTTCAACATATCAAGCATTGATTTCCACTCTTCTCTCTTGGCAAAAACAGTTAGAGTAAGTGGAGCCTTAATCATTTCTAAAACTTTAGTCGTCTGATCCGTAAGACTATTTCTTTTTTCAAAAGTAAGATCAAATTCGGAATAGTTTTTATTACCCAGATAATTTATAACTCCAACAATCGCTAAAACGAGTCCTACATTCATTAGATGATAAAGGACTTTTTTGAAATATCGACCTTGAACGAATACACTTAGTTCATTCCAGCGCAAAAAACTAAGCAAAGTTCCAAGGCAAAGAGCAAAAACCGTTAAGCCAACGTTTAATGTTTTATATTCTGGAGCAGCAATCCAAAGAGCAAGAGCGGACAAAGCGACCAGAACGTTAATAATGACCCACAAAGGATAAAGCCAAATTTTCATTACCAGTTTCTCCTTCCAAGACTCTTCACCGTCAGAAAACCAAAAACACAGATGAAACTAGAATAATAAATAATATCCTGAGTACCCAACATACCCCTTAGAAGTCTTTCAAAGTGAGATGTTATTCCAATGTAGGTAAAAATCTCTGCTACCACATAATTCGAATTGAGATGCCCACCCCAAGTAATCATCCACAAAAACATAATACCCAAAACAGACAGGAGAGCAGCAATGATTTGATTTCCAGAAATCGAAGAACAAAAAAGACCCAAAGCGATATATGCACACGCATTCAATGTCACTGCCAGATAAGATGTGCCCAATAAATGATAATCTCGAATCCCTACTCCCCAGATGACCAGGGGAAACACTCCCGTAATAACAAGCATGGAGAGAACAAGAGTTAAGGCAGCAAGCATTTTGGAAACAACTAGTTGCCATTCTTTAACTGGCGACAACCAATACAGGTCAATTGTTTCCTGCCTTATTTCTTCGGAGAAAAGCTTCATGGTGATAAGTGGAACAAAAACCAAAAACAAAAAGTTAACATTGGCAAAGAACTTCAATACAACTTCTTCAACAAACGAAATCTGCTCACTATAATTCTGAGGCATGGCCTGAATTCCGTCTGTATAACTGACGAGTAGATTAAAAAAGATAATCCCACTAATTAAGGAAAATAAACCAATCAAAACAAAAGCCAAAGGAGACGAAAAATAGGTCTCAACCTCTTTTTTCCACAAAGTAAAAATCATTTTTTGTTCTCCGTCATGTGAAGGAAAATATCTTCTAGTTCAGGTGATTCAATATGAAGAGTCATTAGTTTTAATCCTTTATCCAACACATATCGACCTAGGTCTGAGCGGATATCAACTTCAGATTCAAAATTTAAAATAAATTGTTCTTCCATTGCAAGAGTTGAATGATGAGTGACTTCAAACTTTCCAAAGCTTGTAAGCTCGGGAAGATTTTGTCCTACACCAATCCCTAGTTTAATCACTAGGCCTTGTCTGAATTTACGATGAATTTCTTGGAGATTGCCAGAGGCTCGGATTTTTCCTTTATGAATGATCGTA
>CANFNN010000061.1 GCA_947448095.1 Bacteriovoracaceae bacterium
ACTTATCTTGTTCTTCCATGAAAACACGAACAATAATAAAAATTGCAATGAAGATCAAAATAGCTGGAGCCCATTTTAGAAGATCATAATTCTCTTTCCACATTTCTTTTTCATCAGACTGTTGGTCAAAGTATTTTCCAACCGTTACCCCTTTACTAAGGACAACGACACATTGTTTTTTGTGCCACACTAGCTCTAAAGCAGAAGTACCTTCCTTATCTAGAAAGATCCTTTCCTTTTGCCAGTTGTTATTTCGATCAATTGTGATGGAAGAATTGGGACTAAATGTTTTGTCACCACCATAAGTGACAGCATCGAGATAAAGCGTGCATTGCTCTTTATTCACGAGAGTTGAAATAACTTTTAATTTACCTATTTCACCCGCTGGAGTTTTATAAAAAAAGATATCGTCTTTGAGTTCACCATTTAGCGCGATGGGTTTTTCTTCATATTTAACTCTTGGCGAGTTAACGATACACTTCGTAGTAATCTGAGAAAAGTCTGCAGGACAAACCGATTGCGCCCAAGATGTCGCAACTTGTAAAAATAAACTAAAAAATAGGAGCAATCTGTAAATGCAAGACGCCATGTCTTTAACTAACCTCAAATTAGAGAGTTACTTTAAGATTAACAAAAAAGAGCTAAGCGTTGAAAATTTCAGGAAAAGGGAAAAATTGTCCAGTCTCAGGTCTTAGCGACAAGAGTACTTTTAAAATGGTCGGTAAGTTTTTTTGCCTCAGTTGTATTAAATGAGTCCACTATTTTGGGAACATAAACTGGCTGATAAGTTGAAAGATTTTCCTTCTTACACTTTTCGACCCTCATTAGTTTTTCTAATACGTCCTCACGCTTGAGAGTTTTCTTTTTAACGGCTTCACGAATCTCGAGCAAGACCTTCTTTGCACTATCCATGTTGCGATAGAGCAACATATCACTACCCGCTGCCAGCGCCATTAAGGCTGCCTGTTCCGTACTATATTTGTCGGAGATCGCTTTCATTTCCATTTCGTCTGTGATGACAATTTTACTGAATTTTGTTTCCTGTCGCAGAAATTCGTAAGCTTTAGGACTAAGGCTGGTTGGTAACTTATTGTCGATCGAATCAACTAATAAATGGGCCATCATAATAAATTCAACCCGTGATTTGGAAGCCTTGATAAAGGGAACCATCTCTCTTTGCTTCAATTCCTCAATCGTTGTCTTTACTAAAGGCAGATCAAAATGAGAATCCTTGAAACTGCTTCCATGACCTGGAAAATGTTTGGCGCAAGACAAGAGACCACTCGTTTGTAAGCCTCGAATAGCTGCACTAATATGCTTCTCAACGGTCTCAGCGTCACTTCCAAAAGCCCTGTCACCGATAACTTTATTTTCGGGATTTGTTAAAATATCACAACAAGGAGAAAAAACCAGATTGATACCACAAGCTGAGAGTTCTTTAGCAATGACCTGATGAACTTCAAATATCAATTTGGGCGAATCTAGTGAAGCAATGTTAAGCATGGCAGGAAATTGAGTGAAGTGAGTTTTAAAACCCATTATTCTTCCACCCTCTTGGTCAACCGAGATAAAAAGCGGGTAATCATCACGAAGCTTTTGAATGGAATTAATCAGTTCGGCCAATTGGGCAGGGTCAGAATAATTGTGACCATAAAAAATGATCCCACCAAGTTTTTCATTTTTAATAAACTCAGTTTCTTCAGGTAATAGGGATAGCCCCTTGATGCCCGAAATTAACAATTGGCCAAAATTATCCACTTATAAACCCCATTATTCTTCTGTGTCAGTTGTATCTTCACCAGGCGGTATAATAGAAACACCCTGAGCAATCCAGAACATTCTAACTAAATCAAAAGACTTTGAAAAATGATAAAGGATACTTTGTCCATCCAGCTCGACTAGAAAGCGCAGAACTTTTTTATCTTCCCCATCGTATTTCACTGTCGCCGGCGAAAATAATTTTGAGCCAACAAATGCATATTGGTCTTGTATATAGGGAAAGCCATCCCACACCACATAAAAGTGTGAAATGTTATCCTTTCTCTCCAGGCTTTTGCTCAAAAGCTGAGCATAGAATAAGCAGTCGGGAAGCTGTGAAAAGAAACAAAACTGCTTGCCCTTTGGAATGGCAACACTGGATTTTCCTTTCCACTTCTCCTCAGGGCTGTTGAGTTCTACCATCATTTTTTTGTTAGGAATATCCAGACGCATTTTCGAATCATAGCGTTTTCCCTCAAGCCAAACAGTAAAGTCTGAGGCCAGTGGACGCATCACTAAAACTCTATGGTTATTCTCTTTTATGCTACCTAGCTGAGAAACGGTCACACTTTTTTCTAATATGCGGTGCGAGCTTCCCTGGTTGGAAGAAATCTGGGTTCGAGAAATCAGTTTATTTTTTAAAAGTCTGTGTTCACGGGTAAAAACAAACTTTCCCGATCCATCAACAAATAAATACTCTCGTTTTTTCTCATCAGGATTTTTTTGAGAGGTCAGGATTGAACAGGAAAAACAGAAGAAGATTGAGAGAAATACGGCCTTCACTTGGTAAAATTCTCGAAATCTTTATTGAAATCTATTTCTCTTAGAAGTTGATTAATCTTGGCACCAAGTTGATCATCCGTAACCACTGGAAGATTAGGAAAAGTGAGACCAACTTTATATTTTTTTAAATTTTTATCGCCCGAGACGTAATCCACAATGTAGACAACTTTTACTTCAGGAATAACAATAACTTCATCCAGGAAGACGAGCCGAACATTTTTATAGATAAAATCTTTTGAGAAAAAATGCGCTTCTATCTCACCCACATGAAGGCTGAGACCGGTAGTCGAAAGGTCTTGCACGCGGCATTTGACCATTTGATTTTCGTTTTCAGCTTCATCTTCTCTATTTTCAATAATTTTAAGAAAATTTTTAAAAAGAGTTGTTTGATTTGATCGACTTTTTAAATCAATGACCTTGCCACCTTCATAGGCTTCACCAAGATCAAACTCTGAATAAACTTCATAAATAGGAAAAGTTAAAAGGCGAAAACTTCCCCGCTTCTCGGACTTATAGAGCTCGCTCTTAGCTTCAAGAATGAAATGATCTACGATGCTTTTATTGGCGCTAACTTGTGAGAAGAAATACATCCCTCTAAGCTCAAAAGAACAAAGCAGAGGAGTGCCTTTAGGAAATATATTTTCTTTAGTATCCAGAATAATTTCTAAGCGATCTTTATCAAACTCAAGAATTTTAAGTGTAAATTTTTGCTTTTGGCCTTTAACCCATAAAGTAACTTGTCCCTTAGAATTATTTAGCTGGACTAGCCGGCTAATTTTCTCACTGGGATCAAGCTTACTAAAATAGGTATCGGACATATTAGCTAAGAGTAGTCACCTGACGAAGAAGCGTCAGAGACTCAAGCGCCATACCACAACCACGTACAACACATGTTAGAGGATCTTCTGCCAATGATACTGGAAGTCCAGTTTTCTCTTTGATTAAGATATCAAGATTTGCCAGAAGTGATCCACCACCAGCAAGAATGATTCCATTGTCAACGATATCAGCAGCGAGTTCAGGAGGAGTTTTTTCGAGTGAAATTTTAATCGCTTCAACCACTTCTGAAATAGGATCTGCAAGTGCTTCACGGATTTCATCAGAAGTAACTTCAATCGTCTTTGGAGCTCCTGCAATTAAGTCACGTCCCTTCACTTCATAAGTTTTTACTTCATCGTCAAAAGGATAAGCGTTACCAATTGCAATTTTAATCATCTCTGCAGTTCTTTCACCGATCAGAAGAGAATATTTTTTCTTGATATAAGTGATGATAGCTTCATCAAATTTATCACCAGCGACTCGAACAGATTTTGAATAAACAATACCACCGAGAGAAATAACGGCAACTTCAGTCGTACCGCCACCAATATCAACAATCATATTTCCAGAAGGATCAGTAATAGGAAGACCAGCACCGATAGCTGCGGCCATTGGTTCTTCAATCAAATAAACTTCGCGGGCACCAGCTTGCTCTGCTGATTCTTTCACTGCACGTTTTTCAACTTGAGTAATCCCAAAAGGAATACAGATAATAATTCTTGGCTTAATTAATTTTGAACCATTTAAAGATTTTTGAATAAAATATTTAAGCATCGCTTGAGTCACTTCAAAGTCAGCAATTACTCCGTCTTTCATTGGACGAATAGCTTTAATTGAACCAGGCGTTCGGCCGAGCATTTCTTTTGCTTCTCTTCCTACAGCAAGAACTTTTTGTTCTCCTCTGAATCCTTGGTGAACAGCAACGACTGAAGGCTCATTCACAATGATCCCACGGTCTTTAGCATAAACAAGAGTATTGGCCGTTCCCAAATCGATTGCGAGGTCATTTGAGAACCAATCAAGCATTTTCTTAAACATAAAAATATCCTTTAAAACTCTGTATAACTTTTAGTTTCTTATTGAGATCACTAGACTACGATTCCTCAGCTTTGAGTGACCGGGCTTTCTCCTGTAGTCATAGTGAAAAGAATACTGCTTTGACTCAAATTCGGCTAGTAATTACATGATATGAACGATTTGGCCGGTTATTACGTTTTTGGTCAATTCATCGTTGAGTAAAAAATGATGCAGCGATAAACGGTGTGTTTTGGCTGACAATTTTGGTCGGAAAAATGGTTTACTTCACGGCCAGTGGCTTACGCGCTAGAATCAATTCTTTTAAAGGACCTACTATGAGCGACGAAAAAAATAAATTCCCTTCTTCATTTGTTTCCAGCCAATTTGTTAAATACGTTGATAGCAAAGAAATCAAAGGTATCGTGGAAGCACTTGGTAACAATATATCCCAAAAATATCAGGGCCAAGACTTGGTGCTTATTGGGGTGCTCAAAGGCAGTATGGTGTTTCTAGCTGACCTCGTCCGTGAAATTCGTGGGGTCAAGGTCTACGTAGACTTCGTTAAACTGCAGGCCGTTGGCCGAAGTAAAGAAAATCACGGCACTATCTGCATCAGTAAAGACTACACAACCAATCTTATGGACCGCAATGTTCTGATTGTTGAGGAAATCGTTGATACTGGCAGGGCCCTTAGCTTTCTTAAAAAAAGAATTTTACTCAGCTCACCTAGGTCCCTTGAAGTGGTCACCCTATTTGATAAACCCTACAAGCGAACCGTGAATGTCCAACCCGATATGACGGGCAAAAAAATCGATGACCAATTCATTGTTGGTTATGGATTAGACCTTGAAGACTATGGAAGAAATTTTGAGCAGCTCTACTATCTTCGCTACCCAAATTAATTACATCGCGTCGCCACTAAAAAGTTTTACTATCTCACCATGAGTGATGGTCATAGAATTCATATTTTTCAGCCAAACACCGTCTTTGAATGACCAAGTGGTGGTTAGACCCTTTAAGGCCTTATCTTTTACCTTCGCATCAAAGTCATCCCGGTTAGTCACTTCACCACTTGCGTTGAGAGCATCAGAGCCAATTTTCATAGCATCTAAGGCCAAAATTTCAATTAAACCGGCCGGACGGCCATAAATTTCCTGAAATTTACTCAGCATTTCTTTATTTAAATCTTTAGGATCGTCCCCAATAAAGTAAAGCGTACCTAAGTTTTTCTGTTCTTTCACCATGGCCTTAGACACCCAACTCGGACCACCCACAATTTTAATTCTGTTGGCATCATAGTAACCTAAGGTCGGAATTAATCCCGTTGCCTCGTGGGGATAAGTCGCAAGAAAGACCCAATCAAAATCAATCACTGGCGGCAAAGTTTGCACCCGACGAATAGCCGTTTTTTCAAGAGCGTAAACATCTTCAAGAATATTTAACTCCTCAGAGCGTTCGCGCTCGTGCTTTAAACCCAAAAACAATTGGGCCGTATCACGGTAGTCATGGGTATTTTTTTGAAATGTCGCAAGGCTCGTGACTTGAATATTTTTCTGATTCGCCTTTCTCCAGATTTCATCAGCGTAAGCTTTACCACCTTCATTTTCAGGGTAAATGATTCCTAAGCGGTTACCAAATTTATTGATCATCTCATCAGAAAGTAACGCTTCCACTTGAGATTCAATCGATCCTTGGACTTCAATTAAGTGATTATTTTTTTCTTCTTTAGGTAAATTGATCTGAGAAAGGGAAATATACAAGACTCCGTATTTTCTCGCTTCAAGATATTCTGCTTTAGCTGAATCTGGAAAAAGCCCACCAATAATGAATGATACTTTATGCTCCCGAATAAGATCCAAAACGGCTTGAGCCCCTTGGGCAGGAGAATCGAGTGAATCCTTGGTATGAATTTTAACTGCATCATTAAGACCCAGGACCTTGAGACCCACGTCAACACCACTCACAGCTTTTTGGCCAAAGCTGGCCTTGTCTCCAGTTAAAGGCAGAACAAGTCCAATATCGTGCAAACTAATTTTCCCCGAGTTCTCCATTCGCATTTCGAATTCTTTCACAAACTTAATAACTTCATCGTTAGAGCTAAACTCTGATTTTAGCCACCCTATAACATCGCTTGCGCCGCTTTTATCCCCATCAATATATCTTTGTTCAGCTTCCAGTTGGGCCAGGTTTGCGACCGCAAGATTATTAGATTTATTAAACTCTTCCAGTAGTTCAATCTTTTGCGATTGATTGAGTTTTTTAAAGGACTCTTTCATTGGCTCGTATAAATTAGAATTTTGAATTTCACTAAAAGTTTTAAGGCCTCCTAAAAGTGATAAGGAAGAGCGAACCATCATGTCAGGATTTTCAAATTTCTTCCCATAGGCAAGTTCTAGTTGAGCAAATTTCTTTTTCTCAAAATCACTTAAAACTTTAGTGTCTATATTCAGAAGGTGTTTCTTTAATTCAGCAAATTGATTGAGTTTATAGTGAGCACTCGCCATGTTCAATTGAACCTGAGAGTAGAGCTGAGAGTCTTTCTGGGTGTATTTTTCTGATACCTCAAAATTAAGAATCGATTTATCAACTTCATTCATATTAAAAAGGATCACCCCTTTTAAATTATACTTAAGCGCCTTTTCTACTGAAGTCAGATTGTTGTCATTGAGCTCAGATAGTTTTGCTATGGCAGGTTTAAATTTATCGCCCTTTATAAGTTCTCGGGCCTCGGCAAGTTTAGTTTTAGCAACTTCTGAAACAACACTTTCATCAACGGTTTTCCGGGACAACATCTGCGAACACGAAGTGATGATAATAAGAAGAAATGCGAAGCTGAAACGCATGAAAAAGCCCTTTGGTCTGAAGTTCATAACCATTTTAACTTCCATCCGGAAAAAAGTCAGAAAAAAAGGGCCCTTAGAAGGGCCCTTGGAGTAGGAAAATTATTGGAAGAGTTCTTTGACTCGGTTAAAGAACCCTTTGGTCATGGGATTGGAACTATTTTGCTCCATCTCTGCCAAGCGCTGAAAGATCTCTCTTTGCTCTTTGGAAAGCTTGGTCGGAGTTTCGACATGGATAGTTATGATTTGATCCCCAAACCCATACCCGCCAAGTTTAGTTACTCCCTTATTTCGGAGTTTCATTTTTTGACTGGCCTGAGTTCCTTCGGGAATTTTCATGGAAACTCTTCCACCCAAAGTCGGCACTTCAATCTCACATCCCAGTGCTGCTTGCGAAAAGCTTATAGGCACTTCACACAGAACATCGTACTCATCTCGTTTAAAAAACTCATGCTCCTGAAGGTGAATCAGAACATACAAGTCTCCGGCCGGGCCGCCGTTAGTGCCAGCATCCCCTTGACCTGATAACTTAAGCCTCTGGCCTTCATCAATTCCCGCAGGAACTTTGACCGAAAGTTTTTCTCTTTTTTTACTTCTTCCTCGACCAGCACAAGTCTCACACGGGTCTTTGATCATCTGACCCGAGCCATGACATCTTGGACAAGGTTGAGCGATCGTGAAAAAGCCTTGCTGCCGTCTGATTTCTCCATGACCTTGGCAAGTTTCACAAGTCGTTGGTCCTGAGCCCTTTTTGGCGCCTGTTCCGTGACAAGTTTCACACTGACATGAGCGATTAATATGTAATTCTTTTTCTACACCAAATGCTGCCTCTTCAAACGCCACAAACATTTCAGTTTGAAGGTCTCCACCGGCCGTCGCTCGAGCGCGACCACGTCCACCTCTTCCGCCACGACTTCTCTGGCCACCCATGATGTCACCAAAAATATCTCCGAATATATCTCCCAAGTCGCCGAAGTCTCCTCCGCCGCCATGAAATCCACCGCCGCCTCCGCCGCCTTGTTCAGCTGCGTGACCAACACGATCATACATTTGGCGTTTTTGGTCATCCATTAAGATATCAGCAGCGTGTGAGGCTTCTTTAAATTTGGCTTCCGCTTCCGCGTTACCTGGATTTTTATCAGGATGATGTTGCATGGCCAATTTTCTATAGGCTTTTTTAATGTCTTCTTTGGCCGCCCCTCGGGATACACCAAGCACTTCGTAATAGTCGCGTTTATCACTCATAATGAATAAGCCCCTTAACGAATTAAGGGGCTCCTTTAAAAATCAAAAATCTAAATATTAAACTTCTTTATAATCAGCATCAACTACATCGTCCCCATCATCTTTCTTTTTGGAGTCCGTGCCGGCTGCGTCTTCGGCACCGGCACTTTGACCGGCTGAAGCACCATCAGCTCCAGTTCCTTGATACATGTACTGGGCAAGGCTATGAGCGACGTTTTGTAATCTTTCAGTCGCTGCTTTAATTTCGTCCAGAGATTCAGAAGTGAGTTTTGTTTTCGCTTCATTAATAGCTCCTTCAAGCTCAGTTTTCTTATCAGCAGGAACTTTGTCCCCGGCTTCTTTCATCCCCTTCTCAGAGGCAAAAACTAAACTGTCTAAATTGTTACGAGCATCAACCACTTCACGACGTTTTTTATCGGATTCGCGGTTTTTATCTGCATCGGCTACCATCTGTTTAATCTGCTCTTCAGTTAAACCAGAGTTAGAAGTAATCACGATATTTTGTGATTTCCCTGTCGCCTTATCAATCGCGTTTACGTGAACGATACCGTTAGCATCAATATCAAACACTACTTCAATTTGTGGAACACCACGAGCTGCCGGGCTGATACCCGTCAAATCGAATTTCCCTAAAGTTTTGTTGTCAGCTGCAAATTCACGTTCACCTTGTTGTACGTGAATCGATACTGCTGGCTGATTATCAACGGCAGTTGAGAAAACTTGTGATTTCTTAGTTGGAATCGTTGTGTTTTTCTCAATGATTTTAGTAAACACACCACCCAGAGTTTCAATACCGAGTGAAAGAGGAGTCACATCTAAAAGAAGAACATCCTTCACGTCCCCAGCAAGAACACCACCCTGAATCGCAGCCCCAGCAGCAACAACTTCATCCGGGTTCACACCTTTAGAAGGCTCTTTGCCGAAGATTTCTTTTACTTTTGCCTGAACGATCGGCATACGAGTCGCTCCACCAACTAAAATCACTTCGTGAATTTCAGCAAGTGAAAGACCTGAATCTTTAATCGCCATTTTACAAGGAGCGACTAATTTATCGATCAAATCGCCAATCAAAGACTCAAATTTCGCTCTCGAAAGGTTCAAGTTTAAATGCTTAGGACCTGTTGCATCCATAGTAATGAATGGAAGGTTCACATCTGTTTGAGTTACTGAAGAAAGCTCATGTTTAGCTTTTTCTGCAGCTTCTTTTAAACGCTGAAGGGCCATTTTATCATTTTTAAGGTCAATGCTTGTTTCTTTTTTAAACTCTTCAGCAAGCCAGTTAATGATTCTATAATCGAAGTCTTCACCACCGAGGAAAGTATCTCCGTTTGTCGATTTTACTTCGAATACACCATCAGTCGTAATTTCAAGAACTGAAACATCGAAAGTACCACCACCTAAGTCGAATACAGCAATGTTCTTATCTTTCTTAGTATCTAATCCATAAGCTAGAGCCGCAGCGGTTGGCTCATTGATGATTCGTTTCACATCAAGACCAGCAATACGACCGGCATCTTTTGTTGCCTGTCTTTGAGCATCGTTAAAGTAAGCTGGAACAGTGATAACTGCTTCAGTTACCGGCTGACCAAGATAGTCCTCTGCAGCTTTCTTCATTTTTTCAAGAATGCGGGCCGAAATTTCCTGAGAAGAATATTCTTTTCCATCAACTTTTACCCAAGCATCACCATTTTTATTAGCAAAAATTTCAAATGGAGCTACTTGATGAAAGTGAGTCACTTCTTTATCAGTAAACTTACGACCAATAAGACGTTTCACACCAAATAATGTTTTAGTTGGATTAGTTACTGCCTGACGTTTAGCAACCTGACCAACCAAGATTTCACCATTACTAGCGAAACCAACAATTGATGGAGTTGTGTTATGTCCTTCAGCATTTGGAACAATTTTATAAACTCCGTTTTCCATGACAGCAACACATGAGTTTGTTGTCCCTAAGTCAATTCCAATAATTTTTCCCATATAATTCTCCTTATGTAATACCGCTTATTGTTTATCACTTGATACGACGACCTTCGAAGCACGAATCACTCGACCATTCAGAGTAAAACCTTTTTGAAATTCTTTAATCACTTCATTCGGTTTTTTTCCTTCAGCATATTCCTGGGCCAAGGCTTCGTGAAAATTAGGATCAAATTCCTTACCAATCGCTTGGATAGGATTAAGCCCGTGCTTGCCCATAGTGTCCAAAAATTGCTTCTGAACCATATCTAAACCGACGACCAGATTTTTTACCTTCTGGTCCTCGTCACCTTTAAGCATACCGATCGTGCGATCAAAATTATCTGCCACGTCTAAAAGATCACGCATGACTTTTTCATTACCGAATTTAAGTAAATTCTCTTTTTCACGCTCCAGGCGTTTACGGTAATTATCCATCTCAGCAGCGATGTAATAATACTTCGCCTTATAGTCCACTTCCTCTTTTTTATCTTCTACGACAGATAATTCAGGTCCAGCGGCTTCGACAGTTGTTTCTTCCGTTTTCTTCTCATCTTTTGAATTTTCGTTATGTTCCATAATTTCTCTCTGGCTTTAAATTGCTCTCAAACATAAATATGGGTCTCATAAAATAGGTGTCAATGTTTGAGGAAAAAAAAAAGGCATAAATGAGAGTAAAGAAGTTAAGGCCAAACCACTGAAATCATATTCCCAAGCGAAACAGATCATCCATAAGTGAATCCAGCATTAAATAACCCAATGAGCCGAGCTTGATTTTTCCGTCTCTAAATTCACCATAATTCAGTACTTCCCAGCGCTTAAACAACTCTTGAAGGGCCGGCGTTAATTGACGTGGTGCCCACCCAAAATTCGTTCGTAAAGTCAGATAGATCTCCTCCAAAGCCGTTTCCTTTGGACCCAGCTCTTCTTTTTCTAACTCGGCCTTGGAGACTTTCCACTTGTACCTTAAAGCCTGACCCTCAGCTTGGGGAAAATAGCCTGTTCCCGTAGGCCCCAATGCCGCCACGGCTTGCCCCTGCCAGTACTTCATATTGTGCTTTGATTCAAAACCAGGAAGAGCAAAATTGGAAACCTCGTAGTGAACAAAGCCCAGCTTTCTCAGGTACTCACTCACAAACAAATACTCTTCACGAATAAATTCATCATCAGGCATAGACTGAGAATGAGGATATTTTGATCTGGCATTTAAAATATAAAGACTAATGTGCTTAGGCTGATAACTCAGAAGTCGATTCAGTTCCGTCTCAATATTTCTTTGTTTTTCCCTCGAAAAAGGAAGTCCGAGAAGAAAATCGAGCGAAAAGTTCCAATCATTTTGGTGGCAGTAGTCGAGTAAAGAATAACTCTCATCCAGTGAATGCGATCGATCCATAATTTGGATAAAATTGGGATCAAGAGTTTGAGTGCCAATGGAGATTCGATTAAGGCCTATCTCTTTCCAGGCCGAAAGCATTTCAGTGCTCCAGGTTCCAGGATCAATTTCCATCGTAAATTCTGCGCCAGCTGAAAGAGTTAATCGCTCTTTTAACCAATTTCCTAAAAAAGCCGCGCCTTTGGTTCCCCAAAGGGAAGGAGTTCCTCCGCCCAAGTAGAGGGTCTTGAGTGGAGCCCAGGAAATGTTTTGCTCTTGCATCAGGATATCGTGTCTTTGCCAGCTCTCACTTAAAAACTGATGAAAATCCTCAATTTGATTTGAGTTCGGGTCATAGAGCTTTTTGTAAAAGTCACAGTAGTTGCAAAGATGCTTACAAAAAGGCACGTGTAAATAAAGGCTGGACACCTGAGTCATTAAGAGAAATTCCTTCTAAAAAACCTAGTCTGCAATGATAATAGAACTCTACTGAGAATGCCTCAAATAAGGAAGCTATGAAAATTGACCAAGTCCAACTAAGCAACAAACTCAATACATTATTTATTCATTCACCCGGCTGCAGTGCCGGAACCGTGCAAATGTGGTTTCGAGCTGGCTCGGCCCTAGAGAAAAAAGCTAACGAAGGAATTGCGCACTTTTTAGAACATATGTTTTTTAAAGGCACTCCTACTCGACCAGGCCCCATGCTCGCGCACGATATTGAATCATTTGGTGGTGAAGTGAATGCTTTCACTTCCTTTGACTACACTTGCTACTACATCAATACTCCAAGTCTTTTCCTGGATAAATCCGTTGATATTCTTTTGGACATGGTGGCCAATCCACTTTTTGGCGCAGAAGATTTTCCGGCCGAGCGCCAAGTTGTTTTTGAAGAGTATCGCCGTGCCATGGATAATCCTTCACAGTTTAATTTTATCCAATTACAAAAATCCTCTTTTGAAGGAGGCTATGCTCATCCTATTTTAGGCCGAGAAGATACCATCAACAATTTTTCCCCTGAGCAGATTAAA
>CANFNN010000062.1 GCA_947448095.1 Bacteriovoracaceae bacterium
ATGGATGCCGTGTACTGACTGAGTATAATAAAAAAGCCGAGTGGGACCCTGGATTTAAAGTTGGGCTTTTGAGTCTCATGAATAAATATCTCAAAGAGCTTCAAGCAGATAAAACTTATTTTGCAAAAGTTCAGGCCTTTCATGATGAGATTCCGAATCGAACGATTGCGAATAATGCTTTCTTGGCCTGCTCAGAGAGTGAAACAGAAGAAGCATGTTATCAAGAAGGCATGCTTAAAATGGTCTTGGAAAAGATAGCCCCATTAAATCTTCCCGAAACTCATGCGAATGATCTGGCCCAGCTTTATGCTGAAAATCATTCTCTCTCTGATACGAGACAATACTTAATTGGTTATTACAAATCGTTTGTGGCTTCCCATAAAGCCCAGATTGATACAGAGGCCAGTGATTCTTGGGCCAAATGTGAGGCTCTGCCTCTGAGTGATGAAGCTCCTCCAACGGGAACTTATTTTACCATTGGGGACGGCTACATGGTCAGCTCCATTTTTAATTGCCTGAATTCAGACTTTCCTGACTCCTCGAAATCAATTGTGAGAAATCTTGCAGTGGGTGAGATCAAGGTTCAACACCCGAAAGAAGAGCAGATCCTTAACCAGGAAGTGGTGCCGGAGCTTCAAAAAAGTTTACTCGCGATCTATTTGAAAAAAAGAGACAAAGAAAATTCTTTGGCGCTTGAATATGTTCAAAATGATAAAGGCAGTCTAAGAAAACAAGTGCTCTCTGATTTTGTTTGGGTCAAGGATGTCCTGAACGCGGACAATTTGATTAAAGATTGTCAAAAATTGGCCATAGGTAAAGTTGTTTTCCCTTTGAGTTATCAGCTAAGATCCATCGTCTTTGGAAGCCTCGTTCAAGAATCGTGTAAGGATGTTCAACTTGCCCCTGAGTACAACACTTGGCTCGAAGAATCGAAATCTGTTTTTGCCAGTAAGTCTGTTGATGGGCTTGAGAAAAGAATCACCGTTCTGGCCACAGCTCAGGCCAAAACTTGCGTATCTCAGTATCCGGTTGATTCGAGTTTAAACCGAGTCAAATTTAAAAAAGAGCGGGATGCCTGTCTCTTAGGAGAATGGCCAAAACTCGAGGAAGTCGCTCTCAAAGAGTTTGCTTCAGATCCACTAGTGTTAAAATTCCAAGTGGACCTGAACGCTGTCAAAACTCAGCTAGAGACCAATCGCCGTCGTCTTCAGTTAAGGGTGATTAAGGAAAACTTCTAGTTTTTCTTATAACCATCAAGGAATTGTTTTTTGAATTCGAGGAAGCGGTCTTCAAGGATCGCTTCCCGAGCTCTTGAAGCGAGAGATTTGTAAAAAGAAATGTTATGGGCCGTGGCCAAAATCTGACCAAGGATTTCATTTGAATCAAACAAATGCTTAATATAAGCGCGCGTGAAGTTTGTGTTCACGTAATCTTTTAAGTTCGGCTCAATCGGAAAAAAATCCCGGCGGTAGTTTTGGTGATCGATACGAATTTTTCCACGGTTGGTGAAGAGTGTTCCCCCACGAGCAAATTTAGTTGGAATGATACAGTCACTCATATCAATTCCGTTTTCCCAGATCATGAGTAAATCTTCCGGCATCCCCACACCCATCACGTAGCGGGGTTTATCTTTAGGCATTAAGGGAGCTGTGAACTTCACAACTTTCTCCATTAAGTCTGTTCCTTCATTTACGGAAACGCCACCAATCGCGTAACCAGGAAGATCTCTTTTGGTTACTTCTTCAATACATATCTCACGATACTTCTCATAAATGCCTCCTTGAACAATCCCAAAGAGTGCTTGATTGGGTTTAGTCCAAGCAGTGACACAACGATCAAGCCATCTATGAGTTCGGGCGATGGAATCTTCCACATATTTTTCTGTTGCAGGAAACGGAATACATTCATCAAAGGCCATCATGATATCAGAGCCAAGATTTTGTTGAACTTGAATTGAAATTTCGGGAGTCAAAAGAACGTTTTCGCCTTTGGCCCCTTTGAAGTTTGCGCCTTCTTCGGTGATGGAGTTTTTCTGAAGAGAAAAAACTTGAAAGCCACCTGAATCGGTTAAGATCGGACGATCCCACGCCATGAATTTATGCAATCCACCCGCTTTCGCGATGAGTTCTGAGCCGGGAGTTAAGTGCAGATGATAAGTGTTTGAGAGCATGATCTGAATATTGAGATCCACCAACTCTTTAGGTTGCAGGGCCTTAATTGCTCCGTGCGTTCCCACTGGCATAAAGACGGGTGTTTCAATATCACCGTGAGGAGTGTGAATCACACCGGCGCGAGCACCGCAGTTTTTATCGACGTGTTGGAGAGTGAATTTAAAATGATTATTAACTTCAGAACGAACATTCATAAAAGAACTATCCTTGGCATTAGTTGTTTTCCAGAGGCCTAAGCCTCGGCATTTCCAGTAAGGAATTAAATTATGCGCGCACCTTATCAAATTCTTTGGCCTTTGTTGAGCCTTTTCCTAGTCAGAGTAGATCTTACAGACCTGTGGCCGATTCGCATGAGGGTTGAGATTCTCAGGGTTTATGACGGGGACACGGTCCTCGTGAAGAGGGGGAGTTTTGAATCCAAGGTGCGATTTTCCCGCATCGATGCTCCTGAAAAAGGTCAGCCCTTTTTATCCCAAGATGGTGATGCTGGGGCCTTGTCCAAAAAGTGCCTGCAACATTTACTGGGCCCAACCGGAGAGCTTGAGATCTATGGACTGGATATGTATGGAAGAATTTTAGGGGACGTGGATCAGGTGAGCTTCAAGCTGATTGAGAAGGGCTGTGCCAGTCTTTATCCCTATGCCAAATTCAAAGACCAACATGAAAAATATCGTTATTTAAGAGCGCTGATCATGGCAAAAAAACTTAAGCTAACTCTCTGGGCCTTTGGAGGAATTGAGCAACCAAAGGCGTGGAGAAGTAAAAATAAACATCATTTTAGAAAGCGAATCTAAGTCCTGCCGTGGCACCGATCAAATCGTTAGAAAGAGATTTATCGACTTGTACAAATATTCTGGTCCATGGAAGGTTGAACTGAACGCCGGCAAAGGCGCGGTAGAGGAAGGGTTGTACTTTCGCAGTCGTATCAAGATTCGCTGATGGTTTTACAGTAATGGTTGGAGTAGTTCCGCATGAAGCTCCACCTGTACAAGTTAAAGTTGAGTCGTTCCCATTTAAGAGTCCTTTTCCTTTGGCCTGCCCCATATTGTAATCTACGCCGGCACCGGTATAAACCGTTAGGAAATAAAGAATCTGAATGTCGGTTGAAAGAGCGAGAGGAATAGAAGTGGTAGAAGCAAGAATAGAAGCTTCGGGAGAACCCGTAATAGTTCCACTAATGACTTCGCCTGTAGTTGCTGTTTGATTAATAGTTTCATTCAGCTTTGATTTAAAACCGAAGGTGGTTTTATTGTATTCAAAACCAAAATTTAGTTTCACACCACCCCAGCCTAAGATCTTATTGCCACTAGGCTTAATCCAGTCGTAGCGAACGTGAGTTCCATAAGAGAGCATGGAGAGATCAATTTCTGATTCTTTGCCAGGATCGCCCATCTGTTTTTTATAGTCATAACTCATAAAGTTGAAATAGAGATTGAGTCTGTCTGTGTCCATTCCCAAAATACTTTTCGTATCCAGGAATCCCAAGTTAAAACCAACAATCACTCCAGGAGCAACTCCAATACCCGAGACTGGACTATCTGTTCCGGCCGGTTTGGCCAGATCCGCTCCAGCTCCCACACCACCACCGATGAGAAAAACGCTCATATTTGAAGCGTAGTCTGTTCCAATCCCTTTAGCCGCCATGACTGAAGAATTGGCCATGCCTTCCATCAAACGGTCAGGTGCCCCACTTGGAAAGTCTTTATTGATGTTATTTTCAGCAGTTTGAATTTGATCATCCACAAAGGTTTGCAGTGCTAGGGGAATTCCGCCGTAGTTAGTGACTTTTATATCAAAAATCTGCGCACTCGAAGTCGAGGCATAAAGGCCTGCAATCAGGGTAAGTACCAGGAGATAAGTCTTTCTAAGCATGGAGGGGTTCCTTAAAAGGGATAAGCGCTCCTGACATTCTAAGGGCTTTCGCCATTCTGGGACATTTAGAATTTTTTACCTTGTAGACTGACAAAGTCCACTGTAGGTGATACCCAACAGGCACAAATCATTAGCTTAGGACTTTTTATGGCGTTTTTACCCGTTCCTCTTCATCCCGGTCTGGAAAATTTCTTCAAAGAAGAAGGACTGAAAACTGCCACTGCTATCCAGAAAAAAGTGATTCCTGAGATCCTTGATCGGAAATCTATTATCGTTTTATCTGAAACAGGTTCGGGAAAGACTCTGGCGTATGCCCTTCCGATTTGTAGCAAATTAAAAACGAAAGAAGACCAAGGCGTAAAAAATACGATGAAGGGTGCTCCATACGCGATGATCGTGGCACCTACCAGAGAACTTGCGACTCAGATTTATAACGTCTTCAAAAGTATCTCTCACCATACAAAACTTCGAGTGCGTGATCTGACTGGTGGAGACACCAACGCTAAGATGAAATCTGTGGCCAGTGGATCTTACGAAATATTGATCGCAACTCCTTCACGAATTAAAAGTGCTCTTCGCCATAAAGAACTTAATCTTAATCAACTGCAATATGTGATTTTTGATGAAGCCGATCAGTTGTTTGATATGGGATTCAAAAAAGATCTTGATACGATTATTGAATACTTTGACATGAACATGACTCAGTTTGGTTTCATTACCGCCACTCTACCAACTGAAGTTGAGCAGTTTATTATTGAGCGCTTCCCGATGATTAAGTTTGAGAAAATTTCAGGAGGAGGAGAGTCTCATGCTCCTCAAGCAAGAGTCGAAACATATAACGTCAGTGTGACTCCTGCTGAAAAGAACATGGTTGTTAAAATGTTCATGGAAAAACAAGCTCAAGGGCGCGGGATTATTTTCACGAACCAAAAAAACCAAGCTGAAGAACTTTTTAAATACCTTTCTGAGAAAATGCCTAAGCTCAAAATGAAGCTTCTTCATGGTGATCTGGAAATTAAAGAAAGAGAAAGTAACACGAGAGCTTTCGTTGAAGGTAAGGCGCAAGTCTTAGTGGCTACCGATATTGCTGCACGAGGAATCGATATTAAAGATCTCGTTTGGGTAGTGAACTATGGACTGCCAAAAACGGCGATCTATTATTTACACCGATGTGGTCGAGTCGCTCGTGGCGGAAGAAAGGGGATGGTTTATAACCTTGTTGCTCCTCATGATTCTAAAATGATTGCTCAGATTAACGAAGCGATTGCCAATCAAAAGCATCTAAATCTAGAAGTGATTCCAGAAGAAAAACTAAAATCTCAAGAGCAGAAGTTTGAGAAAAAAGTTGTTGTGAAAAAGCCCGCTTCTTTCAGAGGGAAAGCCCCTAAGAAAGAAGAAACGAAAGAGCTGGTTGACCGTAGAGGCAGAGCCGTTAAATCTGCTGGTCGAGGTCGCTCTGGTGCTAAAGCGGATTATAAAAAAGGTC
Organism: Bacteriovoracaceae bacterium; assembly: GCA_947448095.1. Lineage (GTDB taxonomy): Bacteria > Bdellovibrionota > Bacteriovoracia > Bacteriovoracales > Bacteriovoracaceae > Peredibacter. The sequence continues at coordinate 5,530 of CANFNN010000062.1, forward strand.
TGTCTGAAGCCCCAGTGAAAAGAAACCGCGGTATTAAGCGCCGTTAAAATCCTCAATTTCACTTTTGCGTTTGATGGTATCTTCATAACCAAGATCCATCAAAGGCACAGTGTAAGACTTGTCAAAGGCGAGATAGCTCAATAGATCAAGCCCTTCGTGTTCCGTGACTCCAATCCCTTTTAGTAAGTAGCGAAGTCTTGCGGGCAAATCTTCATTTAATTTCTCAGTCATTTTTCCTAAATCTCTTGAAGGCCTGAGCATCAGTATAGGGATGACTTTAAAGGCCTCGCGGTGGCCTTCTTTTATCAGTTCATTAATCTTCATCATTCTTTCTACATCGGATTCAAGTGAGTCCAGAAAAACTGCGTTCATCATGATACCCGTGATCTGCCCAATGGTCGGATTACTAAAGGGAGAAAGAGCCAGATCTTGCATGCGTTGCTCGTGGTGAGGATATCTTACTCCAATGGCAATAATTTTTTCTGAACCAAGATGAATCGCTGGAGAAAGAGGAGTCGTTTGTCTGATGCATCCATCTCCGAAATAACTATCGCCAACTTTTACTGGTGGAAAGAAAAAGGGAATCGCAGCTGAGGCCATGAGATGATCAAGATTTATATTTTCTCGAATAGAAAAGCGGTCAGTTCGTGACCAGTCTTCGATTTCAAGTGAGCCTTGAAAGTAAACCACGTTACTACCAGAATTATAATTGGTCGTTGAAAGAGCGACCCCTCGGATGGAGCTGGTATTAATATTATTTTGAATATCGTTGAAATCAATTTCACGAGTCAAAAGTTTTCGAAGGGGAGCAGTATCAAGTAAATGATTAATGTGACTTCCTTTGGGAGTTAATCCCCCAAAGACGGCGCCGCCGAGCCACTTCATGCCTAGTTCAGAAATTGTTCTGACTCGTAAATCGTAAACATCCTGAGGTTTTAATCTTTTCCACAAATCGATGAGATTGTTCGTTGCTACGTCCCAGTCCTGAGCGTTGGCCGCAAGATAAGTCGAGTTGATGGCACCAGCAGAGTTACCGGTAATGACGTCAAAAAGATGTTGGTCATTTTTTAAGATTTCATAGATCGCTCTCACGACCCCCACTTGATAGGCCGCTCGAGCACCACCACCAGTCATCACTAGTCCGAGATTTTTTTTCATCTCTCTATTATGCCAAGTTTAAAAAATCTTGCATTAGGATGTTGATTGAGCTGAATCGTCAGTTATAAAACCTTGAGCAGGGCCTCGGCACTTTCAGAGGGAGCACCAAAAGCATCGCCTGCCAAAAAGAGTTTAGGTGAAACCTCGAGGTAAGGAGCAGAATAGATGGACTTCGGACGTGAGTAGCGCCACTTCTTTAATTCAAACTTTTGAATATGATTTTTCGAAAAGGGTGAGCGCTTTAAGACATTCATCACTTCTTTGAGGATTTCTTCATCTGATTGTTCAAAGAAATCTTCTGAAAACTTCTCTGACAAATGCATAACTAAACCCTGTGGATGAAGGTCTCGCTCTTTCATGAGCAGGAAGTGATGATCTTCAAAATCAAGGGATTGCATATCAGCTTTGAGATCATTAAAAGTGGCCAAAAGGATAATTGCCTTGGAGTAATGAATCTCATACATAGGATGAGAAAAATCTGGTGCCAGCGAATTTTGTTTTAATAGCTCCATCGCCTGAGGCAGAGGTGCTGTGAGAATGAGTTTTTGACATTGAAACTTTGATCCATTCTCGGCTTCTAGTTGCCAGCCCACAGAGACTTTGATGATTTGATGAATTTTTTGCTCTTTTAAAATCTCGAGATCCTTACTTAACTCTTTAGCTAAATTATTCATGCCTTTTTTGACGTAAAAGCCTTGCGGTGCTGTGAAGAATTTTAGCTCTGAATCATGACTAACTTGGGATAAAAAAGCTGCGCCATGATCAAGTCCCATTTCATCAATCCGGCGGGTCGCAACTCTTCCCCCAAGGCCTCTGGATTTTTCTAAAATCAGGCATTCTTTTCCACTTTGCTTAAGCTTCTTAGCGAGAAGTAGCCCAGTGAGTCCTGCCCCTATAATGATGCTGTCTTTCTTAATCATGCTCATACCTTAATAGTTAACCCGGAAAGAGTTAACTTAACAGTTACAGCTTCTCCGTGTCTAAATTTTGTATATACTAATACTATAATACGCCTTGGAATTGGACTTAACTCGAAGTCCCCAAACGGCTAAAATAAATGAAATTATTAAAAGGTATTTTATGAAAGTCGTTCTTACTGGTGCTACAGGTTTTGTGGGAAAAGTGGTCGTGAAGCAACTCCTTGAAGCAGGGGACGAAGTTGTTGTACTCACTCGAAACGTGGCCAAAGCCGCTATCTCTCTTGGTAGCTCGTGCAAATATTTTCAGTGGAATGAATCAGATTCTCTTCCACCTCTTGAAGCCTTTGAAGGTGCTGATGGAGTCATCAATCTTATGGGTGAAACCATTTCAAGACGCTGGGATGAAGATCAGAAAAAGAAAATTTATAACTCGCGTATTAATGGAACTCGAAAACTTGTTGAAGCTATTGAAAAACTTGCTCATAAGCCGAAGGTCTTTGTTTCAACGTCAGCGATTGGTATTTATGGCAACCGCGGACCTGAGGAAATAAACGAGGCTTCACGCGTGTCGGATGATTTTCTCGGTAAGGTTTGTAAGGACTGGGAAAACGAAGCGAATAAAGTTCGAAATCACGGCTGCCGTTTAGTGATTATTCGTGTGGGAATTGTTCTCGGTCGCGGAGGCGGAGCCTTAGAAAAAATGCTTCCCATTTTTAAAATCGGCGGAGGCGGACCACTTGGTTCTGGTAACCAGTACATGAGCTGGATTCATATTGATGATCTTGCTTCAATGTATGTTGAGGCATTAAAAAATCCTGCGCTCTCAGGAATAATGAACGGTACAGCTCCTTATCCTGCCACCAATGCAGAATTCACAAAAGTTCTTGGGAAGGTTTTAAAAAGACCGGCGTTCCTTCCTGCGCCAGGATTTGCTTTGAAAATTGTTCTGGGTGAAATGTCTCAGTTAGTTTTAGAGGGACAAAAAGTTCTTCCAGTAAAATTTAAAGAAGCCAAATTCAGGTATCGTTTTCCGACTCTTGAGATGGCGTTAAAAGAAACAGCGTTCTAATTTTCTCAGGGCATTGCTTAATTTTTTAATTACTGCGATGCCCATATCTTCAGTTAGCATTCACCATTACAGCTATTTATATTCACACTGTTAAATTCCTTTAAGAAGTTCATCTCACACTTTCACTAAGTTGCTTACTCAGCTATAAGTTTGGCGGGAATACTTCAACAAGGATGAAAAATGAAAACTGTCCTCCTCACCATGCTTGCAAGTTTGATTACATTCACCGCTCACGCAGATCGATTCGAAGCGGGGAATAGCCCTGTTTTTTTTAGAAAACTTGCAGGCACTGAGATGATTCTTAATTTTAAACAATTGCCTCTGAACGGCGAACAACTTGATGATAGGTATGGTTGGTCAGAAACCTACTGGCCTTCAAACGTTGGAGGAATTGCTTATCGCTGGAGTAGTCCGACTCCAGAGCCATTTAAATATAAATTAAACACCAAAGATGAATTACAAAAAATGACCATGCAGGAGCTCTCACAGCTTTCTCCGGCCGAGATGTATGACGTGGCCATGGGGGATTACAATTACACTCTCACTCGACAAATGCTTGGCCAATATACTTCTCGGGATTTGTGGTGGGAAGGAATCTGTCACGGATGGTCTCAAGCCGCTTCAAATTATCCAGAGCCAGCAAAAGTTCTGATTAAAAATCCTGATGGAATAAGAGTTCCTTTTGGGTCTTCAGACGTCAAAGCCTTGCTTGCTATGCATGAAGCTTCTAACTACGGTGGAGCTTATTCCTTTGCAGGAAATCGCTGCAAGATTGGCGGTAAAGTTCCTGGCGAAGGAGACAACAGAGATAGTAATACAAATCCTCCTTCAGTCGAAGATGCTAACACTCCCGATTGTAAAGATGTCAATGCAGGGGCGTTTCATGTGGTGATCACTAACATGCTGGGGATCCACGGGCGAGGCTTTGTCGCCGATATTGATAGATATAATGATGTTTGGAATCAGCCCATCACAAGTTACGCCTCAAGCATTGTGGGTGAAGAGGCAGTTTCTGATATTGAAGCATCTCAAGGTGTCACAAGAAAAGTTCGAATCACTACTAAAATGACTTATGGTGAAGAATTAAAATTTTACACTGCCGCACTTGGTGCAACAGGGATTCATAATTTTGTTTCAAAAGATCCGGTTACTGGAACCATTCACCAGGAATTTCGCATGAGACCTTATGAGTACATTTTAGAGATTGATGCTTTCGGAAAAATTATTGGTGGGTCTTGGATTTCTGAAACTCGCCCAGACTTTTTGTGGATGTTTGAGCGCTCTACCAAGTTTAAAAATGCGCCCATCCCACTTGGTGGCCTAGGGAAAATTTATTCTCCTGTAAGACGCTAATATCATTTACAAAGAGCAGAATACTCAAGTTTTGACACCATCTGGCCGACAAGAGGATGATGAAAATCTTCCTCTTGTTAGCACTGCTGGCCTCTTGTTCACATGAGAATGTGAAAAAAGAAAGTCCCCACTGGGTTGCAGGCATACGAAGTGGGGAAGAGTCCCTCAAGGTCGCCCACGGCAATAAAATGTTTTATCGAAGAATTGCTGGTGGAAAAAATATTACCAAGCAGACTTCGTGTGAATTAGTTGTCATGAAGGCCGAAGAAGATATCAAAAAAGAACATCCACTTCTTCCTAAAGTTCCCTACAACGTTGAAGTCCTTTTCTATGATGAAGAATATCAGGACTGTGCTGTCACTTTGTCGGTGAGTGCAAGACTCTCAGACCAGCAAGATGAACTCAAAAAAAATCATGAGATCGCTATTAAGCACCGAGACGAGCTTTTTGCCAAAGACAACGTCACTGCCGATGAGGCAGCTGAAATTCTGCTATTGAGATCAGAAATGGCAATTGAATACGCTTTTACTGGTGTGACGAAAAATGAATACGAAAAATACATTCACCAAGCCGTAGTTTTAAATGTAGGCGCGAGCCTTTGTTCGCCCGTTTTTCTCACCAATACTTATTCGATTCATGGCACGACTCATTTGTGCTGGGAAGCTGATACGATTAAAGGCTACTGCACTGTCAAAGATAAGGTGTGCTGGCGCCGCACTCCTTAAATTAATAAGAAATTCTTTCAATCACTCCACAGGCGATAGGAATTGAAGACTCGCGGGTTTGGTTATTTTCCTGACTCACACTTCTAGGCAGGAGCCGATCGGGAGTCGCTCCCGTTATAATGATCACTTTCCCAGTGAGCTGGAGATTTTGATTTAACTTACGTGAGAGAGAACTAATGGATTCATTTGCATAGTAGGTAAAATTACCAATCGGATAAGTATTCTCATCTAGTGAAAGAGAACCTAAATCATGATCAAGCGCCAAAAAGATGTCTTTTACCACTTCCTTGGATTCGTTGAAATCCACATAGCCATCATGGTTGATGTCATCTTTCATTGTAGGGCATCGCGATCCAAAATGAATATTTTGCATGTGCACGACATTGGCCGAGTCATCCAACCAGGATTTGATTTCTATCTTGTCCCCTTCCATTTTGATGTCTGTCATTCCATATGGAATCCAGCCTGAAAGCTCAAGATTGTAGGGTCTCAAAATGGCCTTAAAACTGCCTTGGGGCATTTCTAATTCTTGAGTGCTGCTTTTTTGGGCAAGGAGTGAGCTTTCTTTTTTTACTCCACACGAAGTCAGAACCAATAAGCATAAAACTGAAATAATTTTATTCATTAAAATGCCTGAATGTAAGCGGCTTGAATGTCGCTCGTATAAAATTGTGTTTTGTATCTATTTTGTAATTCCTGGGCTTTGAGATCGTCTGGCATCCAGTGATACATAGAAGACTCCATTAAATAACAATCTTCGGTTTGAGGGTTCACGTCGTATTCAGAGAATTTTTTGGTCGCAAGGCAGGGCCTTTTGCTGAAAACAAACTGGTCAGTCCACTCTTTGATAGTGAGAGGTCGATTGGAAAAAGTGAAGTCGAGAACCCTTTTTTCAACGTGACCACCTTCCTGTACCTTTAACAGCGGCGCCACATGAAACCACCATTTGAGGCGGACACGATCAATATACGAAGCGGTGAACAGAACAAATACTTTGAGAGACTTGATGTGATTTTTCTTAAACTCTTCGCTCGCCCAAACGTGGGCGCGGTTAAAACATTCTGAAGCGCGTTTATAGTTAGGATTGAGGCGGTTAAATATTTGCGTTGCCACGTTTAAATCCCCAATGACTGTGGCTTCATAGGGTGGAGGTTCAGTCGCTTCAATTGGTTGATCCTGACGAGCGGTTTGGACTGACTGAAGAGAAATAACTGAATGACTTTTGTCGAGTTTCGCCTCGATTAACAAGCCTTTGAGATTCGGCATGCCTTCGTCAGTGATTGGCAAAAATCCCACTCGACCATTTTGAAATTTAATCAGGTAGTGAGAGTTAATTTTTTCTACAGAATGAATCGGACTGCGCACCACATCTGCCAAGAGGGTCAAAGGGGTAAAGAGAAAGCAAAAGGTCATTAGGTATTTCATGATTCCTCCGAGCGCCTTTAGAAAGCTGGAGTTCATTTATCTTTTTGAAAGAAAGTTGACTAGGAGGCGAGGCGTATCTTTACCTGAAATCCACTTTCACTGAGGAAAGCGTTATGCACATTGGGTCATCTTGGTTTAAACTTTTTAGTATGAAATCATTTCTTATTCTTTTTTTTATTTTTCTCTTTGCATCCTGCACTAAAGAGCTCAAGTACAGTAAAGAAGAGCTTTATTTTAAAGCGAGGGCAGCGGATCCCACCACCACCTTTATTCTTCCTAGGACGATGACTGAGGGAGTTCACTGCGGTGATTACCCTGAGGGGTGTATTTCGGCGCACACTGTCCAGGTGCAAAAATTAGATTTTATTGGCGTAGAGTTCATGACTGAAGAGCAGGCCAAGTTTGCGGCCAAAAAAGTCCGGGGCTATTA
>CANFNN010000063.1 GCA_947448095.1 Bacteriovoracaceae bacterium
CAATTAATTAAAGAGATTGAAGAACTAACAAAAAATGCAACTGGTCTCAATTTAACATTTGCCTTCAGCTATGGTGGTCGTGCGGAGATTTTGAGAGCGGTAAATTTGTTTCATTCTGAAAATGCGAAAAAAGAAATGACTGAATCAGACCTTAATTCATTTATGTACCGACCAGAGACTGGTGACGTTGATCTAATGATTCGCACAGGTGGCGAGCAGCGGATTTCGAACTTTCTTTTATGGCAAATGGCCTATGCCGAACTTTATTTTACTCCAACAAAATGGCCTGAATTTTCAACAGGTGAGCTAAAAAAAATCATTCACAACGTCTCAAGCCGAGAAAGAAGGTTTGGAAACATTAGCGCGCAGTCAGGATTAATGGATTCTACTGAACGAGCCGAGGCTAACAAGGCTTCATTTCTCAAAGGGATCAATTCCTAATGTCTAATACTAAAACTCGTATCATTTCAGGCTTAGTGCTTCTTTTAATTGTCGTTTTTAGCGTGATTAGTGGTCCCAAGGCTTGTTTGACTTTTATGGGGGTTGTTGGACTACTCGTAATTGATGAGTTGATTATTAATTTTTATGATCAGCGTAGGAATTCGAAGAAATACGTTCTTGCTCAGAGCTTTTATATAATTGGTTACTATTTTTTTAATTTTTACCAAATCAGCCAGTCTTCATTTAGTTTTTGGAATTCTGCCGGCATCGTGCTGAATGTTCTACTCTTGGGGTATCTCTTTTTGATTTATAAAAAGTCTGAGACTCTACTTAAGGTCTTTAGAGCGACTTCTTGGCTGACAGGACTCATCATACTCATTCCTTTGCTCTGCTTGAGCTACATTGTTCATCTCGATAACTGGAAATTATTCTTAGTTGGACTGATGATTTTGAATTTCATGGTGGATACTGCTGCATATTTTACGGGTAAGAAATTTGGAAAACATAAGCTGTGGGAATCTGTTAGTCCCAAAAAGACGGTTGAAGGTGCAATTGGTGGTGTTTTTTTCTCAGTACTAACGACTTATTTCTTCTGGAAGCATTTCATCTCTGAAGTGACTCCATTTATGATTGTTGCTTTTACCATTATTGCTTGCAGTTCTCAGATTGGAGATCTTGTTCAGTCTAAACTCAAGCGTCAGTTTGAAATAAAAGATAGTTCGTCCCTTATTCCAGGCCATGGCGGCGTGTACGACAGAGTTGATAGTCTGCTCTTCGTGGCCCCTTTTTATGCCTTCTTTTTGATGGCAACTTTTCAATAAGGATTCGATATGCTTCAAGGCGTTTTGATTTTCATCATATTTCTAGGTCCTCTTATATTCTTTCATGAGTTAGGCCATTTCTTTTTTGCTCGGCTTTTTGGCGTGAGAGTAGAAGTCTTTTCTATTGGTTTTGGACCTAAGATTTTTAAACACGTACGTAAAGGTACAGAATACGCCATTTCTATTATTCCTTTGGGTGGCTACGTTAAGATGTTTGGTGATGATCCTTTTTCTGAAACTCCTTTGAGCGATGAAGATAAGAAAGTTGCCTTTAATTTTAAAAGTAAGTGGGCAAGATTCTGGATTGTGTTTGGTGGGCCTCTTGCAAATTTAATTCTGGCCTATGTTTTATATGTTGGGCTTTTGGCGGGCGGGGAAAAAGTTCCTGAAACGAAAGTTGGCGTTGTTACTGAGAAATCAGTCTTGTTTCAAAAGGGCCTTCGTACTGGCGACGTTTTGATTGGTATCAATGATGAAAAGATTTTGAGTTTTGATGATTTTAATATCAAGGGTTCTAAAATCGAAAAAATCACGGTTAAAAGGGCTGACCAAAAAATTGAAATGGCGGTTAATTTAGACCTAGAACCTTTCATCGAAGAATTTGTCAGTTTGGTATCAGTTGTAAAACGTCCCATTGTTACCAATAGTAAGGGAGAGAGATTCTATTTGTCTTTGAACCAAAAGCCGACTGATCTTACTTCTTCCTTTGAAGAGATGAGTTCACTCTTTAAAGGTACTGCCTACCTTTATAGTTTTAAGCAAACTGATGAGAAAATAGAAATTGACGCTTCTAGTGAATCACTCATTTCAGCTGATCCAACTAAAAATTTATTGGATATTCTTTTAGGCTTAGGTTTTTATCCTTTAGATCTAACGGTAAAAAATATTGTGATGTCTTCACCTGCGGACAAAGCAGGTCTTAAAAAAGGCGACATTCTATTAAAAATTGAAGGCATTAATCTTAGAAGTTTTGAAGAGTTGAGAGTTTCTCTTCAGAAGTTTGAAGACGGAAAAGCGGTTAATGTTTCTATTTTGTCTGATGGCGTAGAGGTTACAAAACAAATTATCCCAGAAGTGAAGGTTGTTGATAAAAAGAAAACAAAAATAATCGGGATTGAAAGTGGGGTTGAGTACATTCCACCGAAACTAGTTATCTCGAAAGCAGACTCATTCGGAGCCGCACTTTCTGGTGCTTTCGTTCGTACATGGGATGGAGTGATTAAGACTTTTAATGGTTACAAAAAACTCATTACCCGAGAAGTGTCTTTAAATAACATTGGCGGTCCGCTCGCTATCGGTAAGGTTGCCTCGGATTCATTCAATATTAGCTTGTCGATGTTTTTTCGCTTAATGGCAGTTATTTCGATCAATCTTGGTGTTATTAACCTTTTCCGATACCAGTCCTTGATGGCGGGCACATAATGTTTCTTATTTTCGAAACTATTAATCGTGGTCCCTTATCTAGAAGAAAAGTTGAAATCGCTCAACGTGTGGGTGTTTCGTTATTATTCTTTTTAATATTTATTGCTCTATTTAACGACATAACAAGATTGTTTTAAATTTGACCTGTTTATTTATTGATTCCACTTATGATGTGACTCTTGGGATTTTAGATCATCATCTAAGCTGGACTAAATTTGAGAATTTTTCAGGCCAGAAGGCTTCTTCAGTCATCCAAAAAGAAGCCCACAATTTACTTAAGTCTTCTTCATTAAAGATTTCTGATATTTCCACGGTTATTAGTGTTGCTGGACCTGGTTTTTATACAGGGCTTAGACTCTCAGAAGGCTTTGCAGATGTTTTGCTCTTCTTTGGGATTAAGCATTACTCATTCTTTAGTTATGATATTCCGCATCTCGCTGGAGTCAAAAGTGGCACTTGGATGACCAAGGCCTATCGCGGGGAATATTTTTTTCATTTTTGGGATGGGGAAATATCTCGCAATGAACTCGTAGCCGCTAAGGAACTTGAAAAATTTCTTCACCACGTGGATAAGTCCAATTTTTATATTCACTCAGATTCGGCCATTGATGATTTTTCACGAAACTTGATTCCTCCATGCTTGTCAACTTTTGATCTATTGAAAGAAAAATCTCAAATCATCTTTTCACAAATTCTTAATTCTGAATCTAAAGTAGAATCCTATTATTTTAGAGCTCCTGAAGACGAATTTAAAGTGAGTGTATGAGACGCTTCTCTTTTTTACCCGCTGAGCTTATTTATGGTTTTTTAATTCTCTGGATCTATGCTTGTTTGAACTGGAGCTTTGGCCATAAAGCTTTAATCAGTATTCTCTTGGTTACGGTTTTTTATGCCTTAAGAAGATCCTCCATTCCCTATAGAGATACTTTAAAAAACAATGGTGAAATTTTTCTCTCACCCGTTCATGGAATTGTGCAATCTATACGGCGAGATACTTCGACATGGGACGATGTACCCTTTACTCATGAAGTTAGGATTTCAATCGGCCCGTGGGATGAAAAAGGCCTCTATCTGCCCACTTCTGGAGAAGTGAGTTTTCTTAAGGCCAATCGAGGCAATAAAATTCCTCGCTACTCTGACTCCCAGAATTTTTATCTTCCTGCGACCGAAATCGCTCATACTGATTTTATTCTGACTTCTAAAAATCTCACTAAGACGCTAATGCGTTTTATTGATTGCACATATGGTCAGAGACCGTCTATCTGGCTGAAATCGGGAGATCGTGGTCGTGGGGCTGCTTGTTTTGGTTATTACCCTTTTGGGGGAACTTTAATAATTTATCTTCCACAAAATAGCGATATATTGGTATTTGAAAAAGAGCGAGTTGTGCCAGGTCAAACCGTGATTGCGGCTCTAAAAGATGTTAAATAAGGAATAAAGTTATGTTGATTGAAAATCGTCGGTGGGCTTTCTTTTTACCAAATACGTTTACGGCACTCAATATGGCCTGTGGCTTTGCTGCTATTCTTCATGGTTTTCATGGAGAATTCTATAAAGCTTGTATGTTTATTATTCTCGGAGCCGTGTTTGATATGGTGGATGGTAGAGTCGCCCGTATGACTAATACCGAATCGGCTTTTGGTGAGCAGTTTGATTCAATGAGTGATCTTGTCTCTTTTGGTGTCTCGCCAGCGATTGTTTATTACTTTCGTTTTTTAAATGAAGCGGGAAGACCTGGAATGGTAGCGGCGTTCTTTTTTATTTTATGTGGCGCTTTAAGGTTGGCACGATTTAATGCCAATATTGATAAAAACAAATCTGATTATTTCCAGGGCTTACCAATTCCTGGAGGAGCTACTGCTGTGGTGGCGATGATTCTTGTTTCCCTCGGAATTCCCGAAATCATCGACTATAAACCTTTAACTGTTGGCTACCTTCTTTTTTATGCCATCTTAATGGTTTCAAACATCCCTTTTCCAAGTTTTAAAAAATCGCAATGGGCAAAGAAAAATAAAAAACAAGTTTTGATGGTTATCTTTTTGATCCTCGCTTCGCTGTTTGTTTATGAGGAAGTGATGATTCCCGTAATCATTACTCTGTACGTTGTGATTTCACTTTTATATTTTCTTACCCACCGTAAAAAATTCGAAGGAATTTTTGAGTGGCACGAAGAAATTGACTCTGAAGAAAAGTGATTCATCACTATCGTCTAACCATTCAGTATAAAGGCACCCGCTATTTTGGCTGGCAAATTCAAGCCGAGGGTGCTGGCATAACTGTTCAGGGTGAGTTGAATAAAGCGCTTACCAACATATCCAAGGCAAAAGCACACACAATGGGCTCAGGGCGCTCAGACGCCGGTGTTCACGCTCTTGGGCAAGTGGTGAAAGCTTCTATTGAGCTTGAAATCGAGCCAGAGAAATTACTAAAGGCCTTGAATGGACATTTACCGGAAGACATTCGGGTGATTGAGGCCAAGCTCTGCGCGCATGATTTTATGCCTACAGTGGATGCGGTTTCTAAAGAGTACCAATATCGTTTTACTTCGACCCGCCAGCCTACTGCTCTTCAGAATGATTTCATTGGTAACTATCCCTTTGAGGTAGATATTGAAAAAATGCGCCAGGCCTGCCAGTTATTGATAGGTGAGCATGATTTTGTGAATTATTTTTGCCAAGGCACCGAAGTCTCAAGCACTGTTCGTGAAATTTTTGAGTGTGAAATCATTACGGTTGCTCAGGCCAATTGGGGCATGCTTCCTGCTCACCATATTTTTCGGATTGTCGGAAACGGGTTTTTGAAGCAAATGGTAAGGCTCTTAATGGGAGCCGTCTGGAACGTGGGGCGAGGCAAAATATCGCTCGAGGAATTCGAATCTTCCCTGACTTCGGTCAAGATGGAGCGAATGGGGGCTACTGCACCACCCCAAGGGCTCTATATGGTCCGCGTTAATTACTGATTCTCCTCTCAATAAATTGACTTTTTTGCGTATTATGTTACAAAAAACCACTCGAAATTTTTATATTACCAAAGAGAGAATCTATGTCTTACACGATCCAAAATGTTAACGACTGTACTAAGAAATTAATCTTCAACTTTGAGAAAGTAGATCTTTCTAAAGAAATCAAAGCTGCTGTCTTGGCCAAGCAAGCCGACTCAAATCTTAAAGGCTTCCGTAAAGGTAAAGCTCCTTTAGATATGGTTCAAAAAATGTTTGGACCACAAATTGAAAACGATGCTCTTCACCGTTTCATTTCAAACGAATATTTTGAAGCCGTTAAAAAAGAAAATATCCGTGCTGTTGGTTACCCACAGTTTGGTAACACAAAATTTGAAGCTGATAAGACAGTTGCTTTCGAAGCAACAGTTGAAGTGATTCCTGATTTTGAATTGAAAGATTATTCTAAATACACTTTTAAAAAAGAGTCTGAAACAGTTACGGAAGAAGATTTCGAAACTTTGAAGAAAAACTACCTTGCACCTAAAGCTGAAGTGACTGAAGTGACTGATGCTGGACATAAATTGGCCAAAGGTGATTTCGCTGTTTTTAACTTCGAAGGTGAGAAAGCTGACGGTACAAAGCCAGAAAACATGAAGGCTGAAGACTACATGCTTGAAATCGGTTCTGGTCAATTTATTCCAGGATTCGAAGACGGAATGATTGGCCTTAAAAAAGGTGACAAAAAAGACGTTAAAGTAACTTTCCCGGCCGATTACCATGAAGCAGAACTTAAGAACGCTCCAGTGACTTTCCATGTTGAGCTTCTTGAAATTAAAACAAAAAACTTTCCTGAATTCACAGATGAACTTGCAAAAGAGTTTGGCTTTGAATCTGTTGCTGACTTCAATGTAAAAAACAAAGAAAGAATGCAAGGTCAGAAAAAACGTGAAGTTCAATCTAAACTTCAGCAAGCAATCCTTGAGAAACTAATCGAAGAAAATAAATTCGAAGTTCCTGTTGCTCTTATTGAAGATCAAAAAGTTGGCGTAAAACAAGACTTAACTAAGACTCTTAAACAGCAAGGTTTTAACGATCAAATGATCGGTCTTTATTTCGAGCGTTGGAATGATGACGTTACAAACAAAGCATCTTTTCAAGTTCGTTCAGGTCTGATCCTTGATAAATTGGCCAAAAAATACAATATCGAAGCTTCTGAATCTGATCTTGATGCTAAAATCGACGAAATGGTCGCTCAGTCAGGAATGAAAAAAGAAGAAATTTCTAAATTCTACAAATCAAACGAAAGCGTTAAGAGAAATCTTATGTATTCTATTCGTGAAGAAAAAACTTTCACAGCTATTATGAAAGAGATGAACGTTTCTTAATTTTATTTTTCTTGCTCCTCCTTCGGGGGGAGCATTTTTCCCACCACACGCCTCTGATTAATTCTCTTTTGCACGACCCATCAATCAAATAAATCCGATCCATTTTTTCTCCCATATTGATTTTCACCACCTGCCCTTGTGAAACGAAGTCATAGCGTCCAGCGGTTGGAATCTTTCCAAGGTCTAAATTGAGACTTAGGCTGAGACAACTAAGAGCGACTGCGAGGGTTTTTCTTTTACGAAAGTAGAAGAGAAGAAAGCAAAGAATAACTCCGCTATTGATTTCCCAGCTTGGAACGTACTGGCTAATTTCAGCTGACCATTTCACCATCCCTTGAAGGCAGGTAAGAATTTTTAAGCCCAGCTGCAGCTGCCAGTGGCAGAGAGGGAAGGCCAAGAGAAAAAGTAGCGGCATCGCCAGACCAAACGCCAGATTGAGTAGGGGAGAGAGAACCATAATGAGGGGAGAAATGTGAGTTCCACTAAAATAGGCAATCAAGGACTGGGCAAAGAAAAACCACAGAAATAAAAAAAATGATTCTGAGTAAATGATGCCAAGAAAAAGAAAGCTGTAGCAAAAGCTCAGCGGAGAGTCGCTAAAGCTTCCCCATAGAATATCCATCAATAGGGCCATCACAAATCCCGCTTTTTGTCCGATGAGATGTTGGTTCAGTTTTATAGTAACCATTCGTTTCAAGGCACCCTGACCCTCCATTGAAAAAATCCCTCCGCCGATTAAGATTAAAATCCCAAACTGCCACATTTTATTTTTCACGAGTTTCATAAACGGCAACATGACTGCAGAGAGATGAAATCCTGAAGGCGTGAATAAGTGATTGAGTCCGAGTATTTTGTACTGCTCTTTTATCCAGCGCGAGACGGGAGCACTTCTTCCAGTCAGCATCGATTCCCAGAGCTCGAGCAGCTCCCGATCTGCAGCCGAGGCAGCTTTCTTGGCGACTTCAAAACGCTGGAGCTTGAAGGTGCGCTGAGCTTTATAAAAGGAATGAAATTGTTTACGTTCTTCAAGCTTGAGGATGGTTAAGAGAGAAAAAGATAGGATCACGATCCAAAGCACCCAGGATATTTTCATAAGGGTTAGACAAGCAATCCTTAGGCCTAGGTTAAAAGAAGTAACCGACTGGAATTATAGCGTTTGAAACGCTTTGCAAAAGCAGAATCCCTTGCATCATCACCCGAAAAACGGTACTACCGGTACATGAGCGATTTTACTCTTACAACTCTCTATCCTCAGATAAAAAGTTGGTTAGACGAAGACGATCTAACCCGCAACTTCCATTACACGCGATCTCTCGATCGCTCAGATGTGAAGCTTTATCTTAAAATTAAATCCCCCCTTGTTTTGGCAGGAGCCGATTACTTTGCTGCGACCTTTGCTGCATTAGGCGCCAATCCCAATCAATTTGATTTTCTCAGAAACTGGGAAGGCAAAGAATTTCAAAGTGGTGAGGTCATTGAGTTTCCAGAACCACTTGCTTTTAATATTGCCGTCACTGGCGAAAGACTGGCACTGAATCTGCTTCAGCACGCTAGTTCGATTGCGACATGGACTAAAAAACATGTCACAGTGGCCGACAAAAAAAATATCAAACTTCTTGATACCCGTAAAACCACTCCTGGGCTTCGCTCGCTTGAAAAGCATGCCGTAAGAGTGGGTGGTGGATTCAATCACCGATTAGGTCAGAGTGATACCTGGATGATTAAGGACAATCACAAGTCTTGTCTGGGTGGTCTTGAAGGTGCGTTGAAGTTTTTTCAAGACCAGGGTGCTTTCTATAATTCGATCGTAGCCGAAATTCATGATCTGAATGAATTAAAATTGGCCCAAACGCTTGGGATTAAACATGTGATGCTAGATAATTTCTCACCGGAATTAATTCTTAAGGCGATTCAAATGAAAAACCCGAGTATGACTTATGAAGTCTCTGGCGGAATTAAGTTTGAAAACCTTGAAAGTTATTTAATTGAGGGAGTCGATGTGATTAGCCTCGGTTCATTAATTTATTCGGCACCGAGAGTTGATCTCTCTTTAAAATTTAAACCACTATGAAAGATTTTAATACGGATGTTTTGATTCTCGGGTCAGGGATTTCGGGGCTAGCTGCCGCGATTAAGCTGGCGGAAAAAAAATTAAACATCACGATTGTGACGAGAGAAAAAAGACCCGAGATTACGAATACCTTTTGGGCCCAGGGTGGAATCATTTATAGTCCGAAGGATTTAAATGACCAAGAAGACCTGATGAAAGATATCATCAAGGCTTCTGCCTACACTTCAAATATTGAGGCCGCGAAGATTCTTTCCACTCGCTCGGCTGAAATTATTGATGAAATCTTGATTCATAAATCTCATACAGACTTTGCTAAAGACGCTGAAGGTGAACTTCTTTTTACAAAAGAAGCTGCTCATTCGCGTGACCGGATTATTTATAATGGAGACATGACAGGTAAAGCGATTCAGATTTCTTTGTTGAATTATCTCAACGATGAAAAGCGTTTTCCGAATGTGAAGTTTTTAACCAGCCATACTGCCATTGATTTAATTACGCCTAATCACCATGGTGTGGCGATTACTCAGCGATATGAAGAAAATCAAGTTCTTGGTGCTTACATCCTTGATCAAAATAAAAAAGAAGTCAGAAAAGTTCTCGCTAAAGTCACGATCCTTGCCACAGGCGGAATTGGTGCCCTTTATCTTCACCATTCTAATGCTGAGGGTGCTCGCGGAGATGGCCATGCCATGGCCTACCGAGCTGGGGCCTACGTCACGAACATGGAATTCATTCAGTTTCATCCGACGACTTTTTATAACCGCTCATCACACCGTCGTTTTTTGATTTCAGAAGCAATTCGCGGCGAGGGTGGAAGATTGGTCAATGCTAAGGGCGAAGCCTTCATGAAGAAATATCATGAAGACGGGGAACTTGGACCTCGCGATGTAGTTTCTCGCGCTATTTTGGAAGAGATGATCAGAGAGAAAGAAGATTGTGTTTATCTTGATATCACTCATAAAGATGAAGAATATTTAAAAAATAGATTTCCGACGATTCATGCTTATTGCCTAGAAAATAAAGTCGATATGGCCAAAGAACCCATTCCGGTAGTACCAGCGGCTCATTATACGTGCGGGGGAGTGAAGACCGATCTTAAAGGTCGAACCAACTTAAAGCGTTTGTATGCCGTGGGTGAAGTTGCTTGTACTGGTTTGCATGGAGCGAATCGCTTGGCCTCAACATCACTTTTAGAAGGGCTTACTTGGGGATATATTGCAGCAGAGGACATTCTAGGAAATCTTTCGGCCTTTAGTGAATATGAAGCGGATAAAATTAAAGACTGGAAACAGGCACACGAAGAAGTGGATCTGGCCCTGGTTGCTCAAGACCAGATGACTCTTAAGCAAACCATGTGGAACTATGTGGGATTGTCCCGTTCAAAAAATCGTTTGGCGCGCGCTCGGGCGATGTTTATTGAGCTTCAAGATGAGATATCGAAATTCTATAAACATGCTCAACCGCATGATGAACTGATAGGTCTGAGAAATGGAGTAGAGGTAGCCTTTATGGTTCTGAACGCTTCACTTCGAAATAAAGAGTCTATTGGCTGCTTCTATCTCAAAGATTAATTACATTGTTGGCTTGAAATAGGAATTACCCAAAAGTGCGAGATTGCGCTTGATGAAATTGCGTCTCTTTAAGACAAAGTTTGTGGGACGTTTAGGATTCCAGCGGCGCGGGTTAGGAAGAATCGCTGCAAATAATTGAGCTTCACCTAGAGCGAGATCTCGGGCCGGCTTTTTAAAATAATATTGAGAAGCAGCTTCAGCTCCATAGATGCCAGGACCTAGTTCAATCACATTAAGATAAACTTCTAAAATTCTTCTTTTGTCCCAAACGTTTTCAATCAGCAGCGTGAAGTAGGCTTCAAGCCCTTTCCTGACGAAGGTCCGTGAAGGGTAGAGAAAGACATTTTTAGCTGTTTGTTGAGAAATGGTAGAAGCTCCCATTTTTACTTTGCGTCTTTTATTCGCATCGATGGCCTTAGCAATGGCTTCAAAATCAAATCCTGAATGGGTCAGGAATTTAGGATCTTCAGAAGCAATGACAGCTTTTCTTAAGTGAGGTGATATTTCATCAAGACTGACCCAATCTTTTTGAACTGAGACCCACTTACCAGTCAGGGCGTATTCGCCAGTTCTCAAAATGACTAAAGGGGTGCAGTAAACGGGGAGCCATTTCAGTGCCACAACCATCATGATACTCGAAACAAAAAAGGCGCAGGTCGACCATAGGATAATTTTTTTTATCTTTGGGATGGCCTTGATTGATTTTGCGAAACCTGTTCTGATGTAACCCATAATTTATATTCTTGAGTATATTACAATCTTGAAATTGTATGACCCCGAAACTTTCTTGCCCTATTAAATTACTAGTAGCTATAAATTTAAAATTGAGTTTATCCGTAAATATCGTTCAGGCCATAGAGTAGGGTAAAAAAGAATGGATAATAAGAACTATGAAAAATCTATGACTTGGCGAGTTATGTGGCTTTTTTACAGGGTTATCACTCGCAAAGAGAGCGGCTTCCTAGACTTTTGCCTCGCTATCCTTTAAAAACGCCTAATCCAATTGATCTTAAATTCGCAGGTGTTTTGTATGAATCTTGAAACAAAAAAATTCAAAGAGAAGTCTCTCTATTTTACCTCATTGGGTTGCTCGAAAAACCTAGTGGACTCTCAGGTGATGCTGGGGCATTTGAGTTTAGACGGCTTCAAGATTGCTCAGTCGCCAGAAGATGCGGAAGTCATCATTGTGAATACCTGCTCATTTATTGAGGCAGCTAAAGTTGAATCGATTGAAACAGTTCTTGGGCTTGCGAATTATAAAGTCGATGGAAAATGTCAGGCCTTGGTGATGTCGGGCTGTATGGCGCAAAGATACGCCAATGAGCTTGAAGGAGAGATGCCCGAAGTCGATATGTTTATCGGAACGGGTGAGTATCAAAAGATCGTTCCTCTTTTGCGTGCCATGGAAGAAGGGAAATTAGAAAAAAAATCGTTTGTCGAAATTCCTCGCTACATTCACACAGAATTTGATCCAAGATTAAATACTTCGCCTTTTTATATGGCCTGGTTAAAAATTTCTGAAGGCTGTAATAGAAACTGCACTTTTTGTATCATCCCTACTTTGCGCGGAAAACTTCGCTCACGTACGGTTGATTCCTTGGTTAAAGAATCAGAGCAGTTGGCAGCAACAGGGGTGAGAGAATTGAATCTAATCTCTCAGGATTTTTCTGACTACGGAGTTGATCTTGAAGGTGGTGGGAAACAAGACGGCAAAAACCCGATGATCTATGAACTTCTCTCCCGCCTAGAGCAAGTAGAAGGGATTGATTGGGTTCGCGTATTTTACTTCTATCCA
>CANFNN010000064.1 GCA_947448095.1 Bacteriovoracaceae bacterium
AAGAAAGTTGTGAAGAAAGCCCCTGCTAAAAAAATCGCTAAGAAAGCTGTGAAGAAAGCCCCGTCTAAAAAAGTCGCCAAAAAAGCAGTGAAAAAAGCTCCTGCTAAAAAAGTCGCCAAGAAAAAAAATAAGAAATAAGCTCGTCTTAGAGCAAAAAAAAAGCCACCTTGCGGTGGCTTTTTTTTGATATTTGTTCAATTTCAAATATTAGAAAGTGTTGATGTAGGCACTGATACCAATATTGGTTCTGTCCCCTCGGATGTCGCTTGGGATAAACTGAATATTCGGGTATAAGAAAACGTCACGGGTAAGAGAGATACCAAGACCGAGCGATTGATAGACAGTTCTCTTTTCATAATCAGTCCACTTCATGTTTCTTGTTTGCTGATAAACTTGCCAGCCCCAAAGAGTTCTTAGGTTAAAAGTTTCGTTAATAATATACTCAGCTATTGGATACACCTGCCAAACGTTTGTTGCGAGGTCTTTATTGGGTTTATCAAATGAATAACCCGTCCACTCAAAAGCTGCTCCCAGAGTTAGATCCGACTTTCCAACCACTTTCATGATCGTAGAAGAAAGGTCGTAACTTGCTCTGTAGCCTTGGTGTCTTTGTTGCGAGTTTGTAATAAGCGTCGGAATAAAAGTATTCACAATCTGAAAGCCATAAATGTTGGCGAGATTGGTGAAAATCAAGTTCGGATCATTAACAGTAAGGACTTGTTTAGTTTTATCAAATTCGCTTTTTAAGTCGGCATCTTTCGTTTTGATAGTTCGGTTAAAGGGTGTTGACATGAACATCCCGGTGGCAAGAGTCACGCTGTTGAGTGTGGAGAAGCGGTATCTCAGTCCAACGTTTGCGGTAGCGTACTGTAGAGTCAGCGCATCGGCTCCTGAAACAATATTTGGTCTTTGGGCGGCCAATGGTTTTTGAACTGATCCACCTAGATAGTTAAGCGAGTAGTTACCACTCCATCTTGAGAGAGATCCACTAGAAGCGCGCAAAAGTCGATTAGTGATGACTTGGTCGGCTTCATCTACTGCGGCCTTAGTAGGCGTGGTAGTTGCGGGCGTCTTTTCATCTTTTTTCTCAGTCGTTTTGGTTTCAGTTTGTGCAAACGACGAAAATGTTAGGGTCATGGCAGTTACTAAAAGGAAAGCTGTAAATTTTGACATTGATTACCTCTTGCAAAAAATCGGATATTTGACCTTATTACTTTTTCCTTATGAAGGGAAACATATCTCGCTGATTTACTAGAGAAGTAATATTTTATTTAAAATGAAGAGAAAAGTGGAGTCAAAAAGAACCTAGACCCATTTTACAAGGTCTTTTGGGCCGCGGAATAAGGCAGCTGAGAATCTGAAGCAGACTGTTTAATATCTTGGGCTATATCTCGAAATTCGCTTCTTTTAAAAAAGTGTCCACAATCGGTGTATGTTTTAAGTCTCGCATGCAGCCGATCTTGATACATAAGCGAATGAGCGTAAGGCACTTCAACATCATCTGTACTGTGGTACAAAAAGATATTGGGTAGTGACGATAATTTTGAATAATTAGCCGGAGCTTCAAATCCCTTGATGGTATTAAAAGGTACGGCAACCAGGAATAAGCCCAGAATTTTAGCTGCGATAGTTTCTTCGGAGAGATACTTGAGTAAAAAAGATCCACCAAGAGAGTGTCCGACAAAAAGAACTTCCCCACGCACTTTGGCGAGATTTTTATCAAGCAGGATTTTCCATTCTTCATAGGATGGATTTTTAGGCGAAGGCATCTGAGGGGAGGTGACCTTAAAATCCTGGCCTAGAGCAAACGGCAGGCCCGCCTGCCAATCCCCAGTGCCGTCTTCTAAGGAGCGGTAATGCTTGGGTCCTGCACCGTGAATGATTATGACGTTTGTTTTGAAAGTTCTCACCTAGATCTATTATCGACTTGCTTCAAACTGATCTCAAGAGGGTGCATTCTGCCCTTTAATATGCTCATAACTGTGTTAAAATGATTCCTCAATGAGCCAATATTTAAATCCCATTATAAAACCGCTTATGAGTAAAGAAGAGCTTCAGACGCTTTCGTTATTCAATCATCCTGGCCGCTATGAACTGATTGAAACAGTTTCTTCGGCACTTCAAGCGATTGAAGAATTAAAAAAAGCCACGACACTGGGTTTTGATACCGAGACTAGACCTTCCTTTAGAAAAGGTGAGTTCTACCACGTAGCACTTCTTCAATTAGCGACCCATGAGTGTTGTTATCTTTTTCGATTGAATAAAATTCCTTTGTCGGCTGAGCTTGTCAGTTTGCTCGAAGACGAAAAAATTAAAAAAGTCGGAGTAGGTATTCGGGATGATGTAATTGCTTTACAAAAAATGCATAAATTCACTCCTTCCGGTTTTGTAGATCTCTCAGAAATCACAAGGATTTCAAGGTCAACATGTCTGAGTCTTCGCTCTCTGTGTGGAATGTATCTGAATCAAAGGCTTAGCAAGGGGGCAAAGGTTACGAACTGGGAAAATCCTGTTTTGACTGATTCCCAGGCAAGATATGCGGCCAACGATGCATTTGTCAGTTTATTGATTCTCGAGAAGATGTTTCTCTAGTCTTTTCACAAAAATGCAAACCAGTTAAGAGAACTTAAATATTTAGAACCATCTTTTATTTTAATTTATTAAAACTCGATTTCAACCGATAGGAAGTTAATTCAATATGAGGAATCATGGGACTTAAAGTTGTTATTTTTGAGGATGATAAAGACTTCGCAGATTTTATTAAGGATTTAATGGAGCGAAGTCACTTCGATGTGATTAATTGTTATAATCTCAAAAACAGTAATTGGAAAGATGCCGATATTGTTCTCGGAGATTTTCGAAATAAAATTGTACCATTCAAAACACTTCAAATTGAATGCGAGTCTCTTGATATACCACTCATCGCAATCTCAGGTTCTGATACAGACTATAGTCCGCAGTTATTGAAGCCCTTTCAGTTAGAGGATTTACAATCATTGATTTTAAATGAATTGATGAGGAAAAATAAACTCGCCACAAATTCGAAGAGAAGCGGGACAACTGGCTTCTTTGCACGCATTAAGAACTTTTTTTAAAAGATTAGAAAAGATAAGCGTAATTTATCATGAGGGATTGAAACGTAGTGATGGCTTTTTGATCCTGGTTAAAAAGTTTTTTTTCTCCACTAGACTTGTACATTAAAGCCGAAACACCAATCGTATGACCTTTAGAGCTTCCCAGCGATAAAAAGCCTCCATAAGTGGGAGTGAAGGTTTCGGAAAAGTTTTTCGCACCGGCGAGGTAATCTAAGAGTTCAATGCTATCAAAGTAGGCATTCTTTCTTAATTTTGCGTTAAATCCAAAAGTAAAAACACGGTGAGAAAATTCAAGCGCAGAATAAATCTCTTCGCCAAATGGTTGTTTGTAAGTAGGGTCTTGCTCCATTCGGGAGTAAGCAACTTCAAATCTCATCCCTTTAGACATTGAGCGACTTAAGTAACTTATTCCTGCTCCGTATTGCTTTTGTGAGAGTTCACCATCAAAAGACGAATCAGGAACAGTTATAGAACCAGTATAGGCAACGGATTCTTTAATTATTTGCTTTATAGAAATGTAATAGGCACCCCAGTACCATCCTGGACTGACCTGGTAGGTGGCACCACCTCCTATACCGGTTATTTTATTATTACTAAGATGAGTAAACGAAAAATCTGCTCCAGATGAATCTTTCGCTGCATATTGTTCTTTATTATTGTAGGTCGGTGAATAGTATTTAAATCCGATCGAGAGCCTTCTAGTTAATCGCAGTCCTAGATTAAACATATTATTAAGCATATTGGTTTTTAAATTCTGATGATTGGTTGAACCTGCCACGTTAAGATTAAGAGATTTTTCCGCAGTGTCATTTGAGACATACAATTCAGGGGAAAACCTTCCGTGCCCTGTGAAATAAATACCAGTCTTATTCATTTTAATTTTCTCATCCCAAGTGACTGAGGTTGGGCTTCCGGCATAGGCCTCAGTAATTTCTGACTGAGAATTATTGAAGGACGAGAAGAGAGCAATTTGGCCTAAGTTTCTGGTGGTTGAAGAGGCGGGATTTTTAGATAAAATTGTCCGGTCATAGGACGCCGTCACAATCTGGGCATGGGACCAAATGGGTAAGAGCAAAATAAGTAAGGCCAAGTACAATGGGAGCTCCAGACCAAGGGGTAACTGATTATATCCTATTGCGCTTTTGAGGGTAGGAGTAGGCGTTATTTGATCACTTTAGACCTAAAAAGTCGGATAAACCCGTTGGGAAGCCTGGAAAAAATTATAGCCCCCTCACCCAAAAAATGGGCCTTATGATAAATTGAAGGTATGAAAAAACTTATTTCCCTGATGCTTTTAAGCCTTATTCTTTGGACTGAAGCCCATGCTCTTGAATACTGCCAGGGGACCGGCGATTCTTTAAGTGGTATTGAAGAACTTGCTGAGAGTGCATTAAATATTACGGGCTCAATGGAGCAAACCCAAAAAGTTTTGGGAGTCACAATTACGAAATACTACAAGAATCAGGGCACAGGCAAGGTATCCGTTGTGACTGATGCACAGGGAAATATTGCAGGTATCAGAGTTGACTTTAGTGTCAAAGGTCAGAAAGCCCAAACCATGATTAAAACTTTTGCTGAATTAAAAGATGGCGAGAAACTTGAGTACATTGAGGGCAATGAAAAAAAGCCTGCTCTGGTAGTGAAAAAGGCTAGTGGTGCATCGATTTATCCTTCCTCTGGTGGTCAGTTCACTTTTTCGGTTTTGACTGAAAAGCCGAGTACCTATCAGCACCACAATATTTATCTGAGAAAAGAAAATGGAAAATGGATCGTAAAAAATGCTTCAGGCGATGCACTTAGTACCGTTGATCTTACTCCCAACGTTGAGGACTGGAGCTGGGATGGAACATTTAGTGAGGCGAGCTTTGAGTAGCTCGCCCCGAATATATTAAAGAGTCGCCATATCAATTACGAAACGGTAGCGAACGTCACTTTTGAGAACTCGCTCATAAGCTTCATTTATTTTATCCGCCGAAATGAGTTCAATGTCACAAGTGATGTTATGTTTGCTGCAAAAATTCAGCATGTCTTGAGTTTCTTTAATCCCGCCAATGCCTGAACCCGCAAGACTTTTTCTTCCCCCAATCAGCGAAAAAGAATGAACAGGAGTTGGTTTTTCAGGAACACCGACCACAACCATTGTTCCATCAAGCTTCACTAATCCTAGGTACTGATTCCAATCAATTTCTGCTGAGACCGTATTAATAATTAAATCAAACGTTCCGGCCAGCTTGGTAAATGTTTCGGGATCTGAAGTGGTAAAAAAATGATCCGCACCTAAGTGCATGGCATCTTCCATTTTTTTCATCGAATGACTTAAAACAGTGACTTGTGCCCCAAGAGCGTGAGCGATTTTGACTCCCATGTGGCCAAGGCCTCCCATTCCTAAGATTGCAACTTTTTTTCCTGGCCCGGCCTTCCAGTGCATCAAAGGAGAATAAAGTGTGACACCAGCACATAACAAAGGTGCAGCTGCATCGAGAGGCAGGTTAGAAGGAATTTTTAAAACGTAGTTCTCATTGACTACGATCTTGTTGGAGTAACCACCTTGAGTCGCTGCCGTCCCATCTCGCTCCATAGAATTATAAGTGCCAGTCATTCCTGCTTGGCAGTACTGTTCAAGTCCACTTTCACAAGGTGAGCAGTGGCGGCATGAATCTACCATGCAGCCCACACCAACGTGATCGCCAACTTCGTACTTGGTAACTTTAGAACCTACTTGAGTGACAATTCCGGCTATTTCGTGGCCGGGGACCATAGGAAAAATCGATCCGCCCCATTCATCGCGCGCCTGATGAATATCAGAGTGGCAGATTCCACAAAATTTAATATCGATAGCAACATCTTGGTCTTTTGGGTCACGCCTTTCAAAAGTAAATGGCGTGAGAGGAGCTTTAGGACCTTTGGCCGCGTAGCCTTTGGCGGGTATCATGAGAATTTCCTTTGAGGATTGTAAGAGGTAGCCCATTGAACCCTATATTCAAAATATTGTCATGTTGTGGAGTGGCCAAGGCATTATGGGAGGGAGATAAACGGTCACTTAAGACTTCCTTCCAAAATACCGATATGTAATAGTAGGGTATCTTTTTATGGAGAACTGGGCATGGATTTTTGTTCGTTGAAATTTGTATCAATCAGCTTAACCATTTGCTTCATGATCAGTACTCAAATTCAGGCGCAGGAAAAAGCGGTTGACTGTATTGTACCTAATAAAAAAGCCATTAGTGAATTAGTCGATTCAACCAAAAAACCAATTGCGATGGCAGTTTCTATGAGTTCAGATCCGGTCCGAGACTCTTATCAAGACGCATTTTGCATGCAATTTGAAGCCGCCGAAGATACGGTTGATGTTGAAACAATCCTTGAGAAAATGGAAGCCTCCCCCTATGCTAGTTCGCTGAAAGATTTTTGGAGTACACCTGCTTGCCATTCTCCTCGAAAAAATGACTCAACAGTTCCCATTCTGTTCAATACGGCTACGACCGTTTTTCGTTCTGAGAAATTTCCACAAGTTGTTCATGATTATTTTGTGACGGAGAAAAAAGATCCTCAGGCCTGGTTGAATGCTATTAATACTAAAACAAGTGATGGGCTAACTTTTTTAGATTTCTTGCAGTACTCCATTGATAGAGGGAACTATGATTCAAAACCCACAGGAGATGCTGCCAAGAGAATCGTTAGCTATCTCTGTCAAAATGGTGGAATTTATTCGAAATACCGTACCACTTCCAAATGTCCCTAAGGAAAGTCTCAGCAGACCCTTCTAAAGGACCTGCTGAGATCAAAGATTCTATTTTAAGCTATAATGATACTGGTTCAATAATAACATCTACTCTACGATTCTGAGCGCGACCTTGCGCCGTCTTATTAGTTGCGAGAGGTTTCTCGTAGCCAAATCCCTTAGATTCAAATTCAACAACCTTGTCTGAAGAATTGACTTCTAAATATTGTTTTACTGCTTCAGCTCTTTTGGCCGAAAGTTTTTGGTTCTGATTTTTTCCACCGGTCGAATCTGTATGGCCTTCTACTGTTACCGAACTTTTGTCAAAGCTCTGAATTACGTCCTCAACCTTTTTTAGCAGAGCAAATTTTTCACCTTTGATTATCGCCTTGGCAGGAGAGAATTCCAGGGCTCTTAAACGAATGACAAGATGTTTACCTTGTTTATAAACTTCTGCCTCATCTGGTGAGAATTTTTGTCTGGCCTCTTCGTATATGGTATTTAGTTTTTGCTCTTTAGACATTTGTGCGTTTGAAGCCGCTAGAACTTTACTTGTGTCAAGTTCCTCATTCAACCTGGCTTCTTCAGCTTGCATTCTTAGAGCTGTCTCTTCAGGAGTAATAGCCGTTAAACCGCGGGCCGTAGCGGTAGTGGATTCAAGATTTTTTGCTTCTTTGAGTACTTCGGCAGATTGAATGGTCATCGCCCCAGTGTTATACCGGTTCTGAGTAATAAAGAGGTCAGCTTCTTGATATTTTTTCTCTGCGGCCGCGAGTGTTTTGGGTGCAAGATCACGAGCTCCATTTTTGATGGATTCATCGATAAGAAATTTACTTTCTCCCAGATGTGTCTTTTTAATCGCCCTTAGTTCTAAATCGAGATAACCCGCAATGAAGTCTGATCGTTTGTCTTTCAATTGATCACGTTCTTTATTCTCAATTTTGACCATCTCTTTTTTGAGACTGTTATCAATTCGGGAAAAATCTTGGGCAACAAGAGTATTGGCATTGGCAGACATTGCTGCTTGTCGAGCGACTACAATATCAAGAATTTTTGCTCGATTGTCCTGACTTCTTTTCTTTGCCTGATTAAGATAAGCTTTTCCGTAGGCCACTTCTTTTAAGACTTTATCTTTATTCACGTTCTCTTTTTCCATCTCTTTGGCTTCAACTAAATATTCCTGAGCCTTTTTGAAACTAACCGGAGCCAAAAGATCAGAATCTTCGAATTTTGAATCATCGATAGCTATTTCAAGTTTAGTCATCTCTTGTTTTGCATTGGCCGATTTGGGAAACTCCTGAATATCGGGTCTACTGCTGCAGGCAGATATGCCAAGCGCCAAGATCGCGATTATTGTCGCCCTTTTCGTGTGATGTACAAATTGCATAATTACTCCCTTGAGAATTTGAACGAACTAATTAGAGAGATGCAATTTTTAGACCACGGATCTGCGCATTGACTCAAAATAGGCGACTCAGTTGATCTCTGTTGAATGTGCCAGCGTCATTTTACTTGGCCGCTCATCATTGAACTGATATTCTTTTTTAATAATAAATTGAGGAATGATCGATTGTATAAACTTCGCCCTTATCAAATCGAATCTGTGGAAGCGACGCTCAATCATTTTAGATCTGAGAGGTCACCAGCAGTGATTGTGCTCCCAACGGGAGCGGGTAAAAGTCTCGTGATCGCAGAATTGGCCCGCCTAGCAAAAGGCCGGGTACTTGTGATGGCACATGTTCGTGAGTTAGTAGAACAAAATCATGCGAAATTTCTCGCCTTTGATTTAGAAGCAGGAATTTATTCCGCAGGACTAAATCGCAAGGAAGTAGATCATAAAGTCATCTTTGGTAGTATCCAATCAATTGCCAGAGCAGGAGATGATTTTTTTGAGAATTTTTCCCTGGTTGTTATTGATGAATGTCACCGGGTATCTCTTGATGGTGAGACACAATACCTTCAAGTCATCGATCAATTACAGAAAAGAAATCCCAATCTTTGTATCCTGGGCCTAACCGCTACACCCTATAGAATGGGGCTTGGCTGGATTTATCAGTATCACAATCAAAAGAAAATTCAGCGAACGGATGAGGGGCGTTTTTTTAAAAGATGTATCTATGAGCTCTCTATCCGCTTCATGATAAATAATGGCTTCTTAACTCAGCCCATAAAGATTGACTCGCCGGTGGCATGTTATGATTTTACGAGTCTAAAATTGGAGCGAGGAAAATTTGTCCATGCCCAAATTGAAGAAGTCTTGAAAGATCAAAAACGCATCACTCCATTAATTATTAATAATATCATTGAAATGTCTCAGGAACGAGCTGGAGTCATGATTTTTACGAGTTCAGTCAATCATGCGATTGAGATCATGCAATGCCTTCCGGCCTATATCTCGGCACTTGTAACTGGAGAAACTCCTGGCCAAGAAAGAGAGGATATTATCGCGGCCTTTAAAAATCAAAAATTAAAGTTTTTGGTTAATGTATCAGTTCTCACAACCGGCTTTGATGCTCCCCATGTTGATGTGATTGCTATCCTTAGACCAACAGAGTCTGTTAGTTTGTATCAGCAGATTGTTGGCAGAGGGCTGCGTCTGAGCCCGGGCAAGACTGATTGCTTAATTTTAGATTTCACGGGTCAGGGCCATGATCTCTATTCACCGCTCATTGAGGAAGATCGTCCTAATAGTCTTGCCGTTTCAGTTGAGGTTATTTGTCCCCAGTGTGGGATTGAAAATCAATTCTGGGGCATAAAAGATTCAGAAGGAATCCTTGTAGAGCATTACGGCCGACAATGTCAGGGAAGTCTAGAAAGCCCAGACTCCGAGGAATTTGAAAAATGTGGATATCGATTTCGTTTTAAGCGCTGTGATCAGTGTGGGGAAGAAAATGATATTGCCGCTCGAAGTTGTTCTTCCTGCAAGCATATACTGGTTGATAATGACCAGAAGCTTAAAGAAGCGATGTCCCTCAAAGATGCACATGTGATGAGAGTTGAGACGATGGTTCTTGAGTCTCGAGTTGATAAAAAAGGTCTCTCCAGGCTGGAAGTGAATTATTTTGATGCAGATGCCGAAGTCTTAAAAGAATATTTTTACCTCAATACCGCCGAGGATTGCCGAGCTTTTTATTTTAATTTTTCCCGCATGCATTTACGCTTACCAGGACAAATGATTTTTATTAACGGTCTTGAAGATGCACTGAGGTCTCGGAATCTTTTTCGAGCACCCATGTTTGTTATTGCCCGAAAACAGAAGCATTTTTGGAGTATCAGAGAGAAAATATGGAACGATTGAAAAACATGTCATCATTTATAAAGTTCATGATTCTTTTTTTGATATTCAATTCATGCGCTCACTTGAAGCCTAAGCCTAAGCCTATTGCCAGCCTATCCAATTATGATTCAGCACCAAACTCTAAGATTAAAGATTTAGAAAATATTCTTAATCGGGCACAAGAAAATGCATCCCCCGAGGGCAAGGTGATTCTCTCTGCTGGCCGATTAATGATTGCTGAAAGAAAAATTGTTCGAGGTAGTTGTTGGGATTATATCAATGCCATATATAACCACGCTCTCTACCCAGTTGATAAACGTATTACTCCTCTCAAAAGTAAAATAATTGGTCCATTTGCAGACGTGAGTCTGATTCAGGCAGGCGATTGGTTGTACTTCATTAATTATTCTTTTTCAGAGGTTGATCACAGTGGGATTTTTGTGGAATGGACCAACAGGGAAAAGAAATATGCTGTAGTTTTGAGTTATCAGGGCGGGAAAAATAAAACTCCAGCAACTTATAAAATTTATGATCTTAAGAGTGTTTATTATATTATTCGTCCGAAGACGATCTCATTATAATAAGCTTCTCTTAATATTCCTTCTTCTAATACCTGATTTTGTTCGGGTTTTGTTCATGGACAAACCATAATGATTATTAATAGCGTTGTTGCATGAAAATTTTAATCCTTCTTCTGGGCGTAATGCTCGCTAGTCCCGCCTGGAGCGTACATGTTACGACAGGTCTTTATAAAAGCTTAATTGATGTTCAGGACAAGAACGGGAAGGAAGTCACCAACCCTTTTTCTCCTGCCCTGGCCGTAGGGTCGAATTTCAAGTTTGCTGATGGGTTTGGGTTTTCTCCCCAGCTTGGATTCATTTATCACACGGTCAAAACGGATGACTCCTACGGTGATTACAAGATGTATTCAATTTTTCTTCTTTACGATTTTATTTGGGTGCCTCAGGATTATCAGTTCTTTGCTCTCAGATTTGGTTTAGGGACATTTAGAAAAACCATCACCGGCAAGGGCGGAACAGTAACTATTCCTAACGGCAATAGTACTGCGACTGCGTATCGTCCAGAGTCTTCCACTTCGTATTCCAGTACAATGAATCTAGGTACAGACTTCACCTTCAATATCGCTACGGACTGGTTTACAAATATGGGTGTGCGCTTTGAGGTGTTTGCGTTTAGACCTCTCTCACAGGAATACCGGACGTACACTTACAATCTTGGCTTTGTAGCTTATTTTTAGGACTCAACTTATGTTTAAATTCTTATTCTTTGCTTTATTTGTTGCCTCACATGCTCAAGCCTTCATTCTTGCCGATAAAAATTATAGGCTCTCTAAGCCTGAGAGTACTTCTCTTAAAATCTCAAGCGAAGGTTGTGCCGCGGCAGGGATTTCCGATGCAATATTAAAAGATGCCATGGAAAGAGCTGTTGAAATCTGGAATGATGTTCCGGAAAGCCGCTTAAAAATTAAAGTTGGTTCAAAATCTGGAACGTCTGTGACTTCATCGACCATACCAAAAGGCGAGGTCATAATTGGCTGCGCTTCTTTAGGGGCGGGAACTATTGCAGGGGTTACAAATCAAGATAAAGCAAATGGTTCTGCAAGAATAAAAATGAATTCAGATTTTTTCAATGCTTCCCAACTGGTAGGTTTTGTAGGAACTGTGGTTCATGAGTTTGGCCATGCTGTAGGCCTGACTCATAGTAAGGATCCAGCCTCTGTAATGACCTACGAGTCCAATGGTTGGAATTATAAGCCTTCCTACCTTGCTCAAGATGACGTCGATGGTGTTGTTTATCTCTATCCAAATGATAAACAACTTGGGGGACTGATGGGAAGTTGTAACTCTTATGCTGCTGACGGTAAATCTTCTCAAGGCGGCATGGGAATTGAATTACTTTTTGGTTTTTTTGGCTTCTTAGCTCTCTGGAAAGTTGCTAGAAAACTTTTGAATTCTTAACGCATACTTCGAAAAAATGAATTTCAACGTTTTCCTTTGCATGTCTGTCCTTGTGCAGGTGGTTGCAGCGTTATGTTAACGTTCGGCCAGTATGGATGATAAAAGAGTGGCTTTCTACGTCACAGCTGGGAGTTTGAATTACCCTTTCTTCGTTTTTTTTATTTGGTCTTAGACTTTTGCCCCTCTTGCGTTATCTTCTGGTCATTGATTTTTTTGCTGCGATCATAGGCGTGTCATTATTGGACCAATTGCTTTTTATGAGACTAAAACGAAGAAGCGGAGTGCGCTATTTTTGTGGT
>CANFNN010000065.1 GCA_947448095.1 Bacteriovoracaceae bacterium
AATTGGGCCTATGGGACCAGAGAGGCTTCGATGTATGGCCTATCGGTAGGATTTCCTATATTGCAGGCTTTTTAATGCGCCTAAGTAGTTGTAATAGCGTTTCGCAATTGGTTTCTATGCAGATTTAAACTTTCTTAAATTTCAACCTTGATAACTGACTCATCTTCGTTTAAAACTAGTCACTCATCAGCGCAGTCGTAGCTTAGTTGGATAGAGCACTTGACTACGAATCAAGAGGTCGGACGTTCGAATCGTCCCGATTGCGCCATTAATGAATCTAGTTTTCTATCCATCATTTTTCGCAACTTCGTACTACATTACTAACTAATAAACAGGTTCTTAAGAACTGAAGTATTGGATTTAGTTCCCTGTTGAATCAGTTTAATTTCTTCTCTCTGTCTCGATGTCAGAAAGGCTTCAAGCGGTTGGGCATGCTTGGCAATACACTCAAAAGCAGTTCCTATCTGCATATCCCATAATCCATAAAACAACTTTAAATCATCAGGACAAACCTTATCTCTGTCGAGACTCGGTCCATTGGCACATTCAAAGGATTCAATAATATTGAGTGTGCCGTAGTCATTGGTCATCTCCTCACCGGGAAAAATATCTTTTATCGCTATTTCAAAACCCATCGTAGTAAGCATGGAGTTGGGGCTGTAGCTATGGTTTACATAACGGGTCAGGTCCCAGCAAAAAACATAGTCCCCCGATGAATTTCGATAGGAATATTTAAGTAAGTTTTCAAGGTTAGCGGCCGACATTTTTCCGATGTCTTCTTTGGGAATAATACGGTCAAGCTCATCTTTAACCCAAGTGATAGTACCTTTAGGGATTAGCGCCGTGGCAAATATTCCATAGCCAATTTCAGGAGAGACAAACTTAAGTTCTGTATAGGGGTGAAGCATAAAGCAATCTTAGACGCTCACCTTGGGAAAATAAAGTAATATTCTAAGATGCAAAGCACATCTTTTAATGGATATGCCTGGGGGATTCAAAACCTAGAGGGCTTCTTTGGTAAGAACTAATCCCACTACTTAAAAGATCACATTTATCGGTCTCATTATCAAAAGAATCCAATAATAGTTTTAAATTGCGATCAATTTCCTCATTCGTTTGAAGATATTTTTTACGAACTAAATTTGGAATTAAAGAAATATTGCCATGAATTTCATCTAACTCCTCATCCGTAATCTCACCCCATAAATTTCTTACCCCAGCTTTTACTTCGGCCCATTTATGATTAATTTGTTTTTGGTTCAACATCGATTCCTCCTAAATATTCAATCATGTAATGAGCAGGATTGATGCCAAGTTAATTCTTGTGGCAGTTGTTGGTTAATTAGTGATGGTCTAAGGCTTGCAATCAAGTTCAATGAGGTTATGAACGAGGGGATGATTATGCAGCTAAAAAATAGAAGACTTACTCAAGTTAAAAAACTAGTTATTCCAGTAAAAAAGAAATCGTTAAGGAATCAAGCTTTGATCATTAAGGCTGATTTTGTGAAGTTGGGAAGTGATGTGGCATTGGGTTATGAAATATTGAAGGAATTAATTGAAAAGAAAATGAATCGGAAAGTACTGGTGAAAAATAGATGAGATCTATAAACGAGGAAGTTTGCCCCATTAATAGAAAGTTCATTATTCATAAGTCGTGAAATTGATGTCCAGTGAATTTGGCACAATAAATGCTTCTAGTCGGTTGAGAAAATGAAACAATTGAAAGGAGATATTTTATGTTGAGAGCCGCAATTGCATTCTTTGTCTTGGGTTTGGTAGCTATTTTATTAGGCGCCAACGGAGTTGGGGGATTGTCGCTAGATATTGGAAAAACTCTATTGTTTGTATTCCTAATCTTAGCTGTGATTAGTTTCATTGCTAGTATGGCGACAGGAAGAAAGATGATTAATAAGCACTAATAATCGATTTTGGGATTGATTATATATAATCAGTCCCATTTTAAAAATCGCAAACAGTATTAGGTTAAAAATCTGCTTTGAAGTTCGCTTAATCCTAATTCTTCCAAAAGTGCCGAGAGTTTTTCTTGAGCATTTTTTCGGGGAAGGTTTTTGTATTGGGCAACAATTAGTTCGTTTTTCATTGAGTGCTCCCAGCCAACTAGTTCTGTAACAGTAACTTGGTACCCATGAGCTTCTAATCTTAAGCATCTCAATACATTTGTTATGTGACTTCCGAATTCTCGCGTGTGAATGGGATGTCTCCACATCTCAGTAAAAAAACTTTTCCCAATCATTTTTCCTTTTGTACGTCTGAATTCTGCCGCCACTTCGGCTTGACAACAGGGAACCAAAACAAAAAACTCTGCATTTTTTTTCAGGCCAAAATCAATGGCATCATCTGTGGCAGTATTACAAGCATGCAGCGCTGTTACCATGCCAACTTTTTCAGGTAAAAGGCTAGAGCTGGTAGAGTCTTCAACTGTCAGATTTAAAAAAGACATGCGCGGAAATTTAAGCTTACGAGAAAGTTCTTGGGATTTTTTAACTAGTTCTTCTCTTGTTTCAATGCCGAAAATGTCACCAGAATCCAGGCCCTTAAAAAATAAATCATAAAGGATAAATCCCAAGTAAGATTTTCCCGCACCGTGATCAACAACCGTCAGGGGATTTCCGGAATCTTTTAACTGATTTAGTAAGGGTTCAATAAATTGATAGAGATGATAGACTTGTTTTAACTTTCTTCGACTGTCTTGATTAAGCTTTCCATCTCTTGTGAGAATGTGAAGTTCTTTGAGCAATTCTACTGATTGCCCAGCTTTAATTTCAGGTATTAAGTTCATAACCTGAAATCTATCATAAGATTGAATATTTACCACCTTGCTTTGGCCAAGGTGGTAAATATGAAACGCTCATGGGACTGAGTGCACTACTGAATCAGTGGCCAACTATTTTTGCAGGTTTTAAGTGGAACTTAATTCATCAGATCCGTAGGTCAATTCTGACCTAGCGTTGTTGGCCAATCCTAAGGAAGCATATCTCAGGCCAAAATTTCACTTAACCATTTTAAGTACTTAAATACCTCGTGAAAGGTTTTGGGGTAAAATGCGAAGTGAAGAGTTAGGGGTAGATCATCAAGCCTTTCTCCTATAAAATCTCCACAGGAGAAGCCATATGGAACTTCCACTACATATTTTGGGTAGATACATTGAGCATAGAAAGCGTGACTTCCAACAATGTCTGTACTCGCTTAAGCGTCACCAATATAAAAATATTGAAAAAGTCGGTCATCAACTTAAGGGAAATGGCGCCACTTTTGGGCATCCAGAGCTGTCCTCGATTGGAAAAAAACTGGAAGAAGCAGCTCAGGAGAAAGATATCGATAACTTAAAAGAATCCATGAAAGAATTCTCTGATTGGGTCAAAAACCTTCATTAATTAAGGTCCATCTCTTTTAGCTTTCGATAAAGAGTTTTTCTGTCGATTCCAAGGTCGTTAGCTGTCTGTTCTTTTGCTCCACCATTTTTATCAAAAATATGTTGAATATATTTTTTAGAAAGCTCATCTAAAGTAATAGGCTTATCATCTTCGAAAATAAGTCGTTTATTTGGAACCATTTCATTTGAAAGGCTTGCTGGCCGGTCGATCTTATATAGGTCCTCAGTGGGAAGATCTTCTGGTTTTAGGATCTCTGAATTAGTCAAAACAACAGCACGCTCGATTGCATTTTCTAACTCCCTTACGTTTCCTTTCCAGATGTAATTTTCAAGCTTTTGAACAGCTTCTTTGGAAAATCCTTTTACTGATACATTATTTAGAATTGAGAATTTCTTAAGAAAATACTCACTTAAAGGCAAAATATCTTCTTTGCGTTCTCGAAGAGGTGGCATAAATATTGGAATCACGTTTAATCTAAAATATAGATCTTCCCTAAATCGACCTTCTGCCACCTCTTGTCGTAAATCTTTGTGAGTTGCACAAATAATTCGTGCTGAAATATCTCGATATTGGTTTTCTCCAATTCGTTTTACTTTTCTCTCTTGTAAGACACGCAAAAGTTTTGCCTGAAGGGACAGAGTCAAATCACCTATTTCATCTAGGAACAGCGTTCCTTTGTTCGCTTCTTCAAATAATCCAATTTTTTTATCATTGGCACCTGTAAATGCTCCTTTAGCGTGACCAAATAATTCTGATTCTAAAAGATTTTCAGGAATCGCTGAACAATTGATAGCAATAAAAGGTCCATCTTTCTTATCCCCTAGCTCGTGTACAGCTTTTGCAATAACTTCCTTACCGGATCCACTTTCACCGCTTATAAGTATGTTCGCCTGACTGGTTGAAACTCTTTGGGCTAGCTCCATGGCCCGCCTGAAACCCTGACTCTTTCCTATAACTCCTTTCAGTCCCATAAAATCTTGTCCCTGAAACAAGTTCTTGAGATTTGTATTTTCCGTTTGGACTTCGTTAAGATGAAGTGCTCTCTGAACAGAAATAAGTAGTTGTGGAATATGAAGTGGTTTTAAGACGAAGTCATAAGCACCCGAATCAATGGCTTCTACTGCAGTCTCGACGCTGCCTTCTGCAGTCATAAGAATTATAGGTAGTCCTGGGTGAGATTTTTTAATTCTTTTGATAAAATCAATCCCTGACATCACTGGTAATTTCAAGTCGGAGATTACGACATCTGTGAAAATTCTTTTATTTTCAATTTCAATGACAGCTTCCTCGGCATTATTAAACGCCAGTGTCTTATATCCTCTCTGCCTAAAGAAACTTGCCAGCAAGTCTAAAAGGTCTAAGTCATCATCAATTATTGTAATCGTCGGAGTGTTTTTTATCTTCACGGGGCTAAAATCCTTTGAAGGGAACTTTTGCCGAAATATAGTGGCAAAAATACCCAAAAACAAGCCTCGTGGGGCAATAAATACTTGAAATGTTTAAGCGTGTTTATGGCACCTTCTATGCACTTGAAGTGCCTATATTGAGACAAGCTAAACTTCTTAAGTAATCTTATGATTCATTTTAATTAAAAAAACGAATCATCACATGAATAACCATCGTTATGAGATATTCTGTCCTTCTTATTTTGAAGAGTCAGGAAGGATTGTTCATTGTTTCGCTTCTTAGATATGATGAGGTTATCTTAAGGAGGCATGATGAATCTAACTGAATCACTAAGGCATGTCTTAAAACATAAAAGTCAAAACATTGTTACCTTGATAATCAAAGAAGATGTAAAGAATTTTTCACTCTTTGAAAAACTGAGAAAATTTAACCGTCATGATTTCTCGCTAAAGTCTTCAGTCGGAGAATTTAAAAATTCACTCGAGACCACGGTTGTTCTATTTAAAGTTTTACCTCAACGTATAAAAAATGGGTTTCGTTTTTTTACTCAAGATCTACTCAATGAATTAGAATTACTACCTGATCAAAAAAAGAAAACGATCTTTTCTTTAAAAGTCTTGGCGGGGATTAGTCAGTTTGCACTTTCTTCTGCTTATGATCTAGGTCTTGGAGAATCAAAATTATTGCGTTTAGGAAAGTCAAAAAACATCGTGACGAATATCATCATCTCCAAAATAATGTTTAAAACTATCCAAGCTTTTATCGTTCGACTAGTCACAGAAATGGAAAAGGAAGTTACAGATATCGAAGAACTCCACGTTTTACAAAATTTTCGAAATATAATGCTTGATGATTCAGTCAATGCGATTGATAAGTTTTTTGATAGCATGACCGTACCTGGGGATCAGGCCTTCACTATTGTTGAAAATTTCAAGAAATACATTTTAACTGGTGAAAGAGTGACAGAGTGAAAATATCGACTTAAGATTTGTTTATGAATATGAATGAAACATTAGAAAATTTAAGAGGAAGCTACCGTAAGGCCGCCCTTGATATTAATGACTGTGACAAAAACCCTGAACATCAGTTTGATAACTGGTTCAAAAATGCTGTTATTGGGGAATGTGACGAACCCAATGCTTTTACCTTATCAACTATTTCTGGTGACCGGCCTCGTGGACGCATAGTTCTTTTAAAAGGCATTCACGAAGGTAAGCTTGTATTCTACACAAATTATAGTAGCGCTAAGGGCTCAGAGTTGGCGCATAATGCACATGTCGCTATGACGTTTCTTTGGCTGCCACTTCAGCGCCAAATCCGTATCGAAGGGACTGTTCAGAAAGTAGATGCTCTTTTATCTGACGATTATTTTGCTAAACGGCCTCGTGGAAGCCAGATTGGCGCGATGGCGTCACCACAAAGTCAAAAAGTCGCTTCTCGTGAAGAGCTTGAAGGTCTTTTTTTGGAAGCTGAAGCAAAGGCCAATGGAAAAGTGGAACTTACTCGACCTCCACATTGGGGCGGATACGCTGTTGACCCAGTCTATTTTGAATTCTGGCAAGGTCGAGATAACCGAATGCATGATCGAATTGCTTATGAAAAAAATGCAGGCGTTTGGAATCTATCCAGGCTTGCTCCCTAGAGCTCTTGATTTAAACAATTGGGCGAGTATTAAGCCCCAGCTTGCTCCTACAATCATTCCCACGAATACATCTCCTGGATAGTGCACTCCAAGATATATACGGCTAAATCCAACAATCACTGGAAAAATCCAAACGAGATGCGGCCTGAGTGATTGAAATTTTAAAATTGAAAAAGAAAACACAATTGTGCAGAAAGCATTGGAAGCGTGGGATGAGACAAAACCAAACCGTCCTCCGCATCGTTGTCCAAAATTATTAATAATGGCTTTTATCTCTGCAACCCGACAAGGCCTTAATCTTTTGGTTAGATTTTTAAGTAAGTAAGACGAAGTGACATCAGAAGCCACTAAGGCGAGCAAAAGAAAAAGTAAGAACAGATAAAAAGACGTTCGGTCAAACTGCTTGTGGGCTTTTAAAAAAATAAAGGCGAAAAGTGGAAGCCACAAAATTTGCCCAGAAAATAAAACCATCAATGGATTAAGCCAAGAGGTATTCCAGGAATTCATGATCAAAAATAACTTATGATCAATCCCTGATAGAGTTTCCATCACTGAAGAGTTCCGAACATCTTTTTAATGCGTAACCTGAAAACATTAATAACAGCTTCAAGAATTATTTTTCGACTCATTTTGGATTTCCCAACAGTTCTTTCAAAAAAAGTAATGGGGTTTTCAAAACTTGGCAGTCCAAGTGACCAAACTTTATATTTTAATTCAATTTGAAAGGCATACCCAATAGAGAAAATCTTATCCAGATTAATCGTTGAAAGAGCTTTGCGGCTGTAACAATTAAAACCTCCCGTAGAATCAGAAAAAGGAATTCCTGTTATAAAACGAGCGTAGATTGAGGCAAAGTAGGATAAAAGTAGTCTTTGCATAGGCCAGTTCATGATCCTGATTCCACCAATGTAGCGAGATCCCACGACTAGGTCGTACTCACCTATTTTATTAGTAAAACTAGGAATAGCTTCGGGATCATGAGAAAAATCACAATCCATAGTAACAATAGCTTCAAAACCTTTTTCAAGTGCCCATTTAAAGCCTTTGATATAGGCCGTCCCTAAGCCAAGTTTGCCTTTCCTTTCAAGAATATGAAGATTGGATTTTTTGGTCTGAAAAGATTTAACAATCTGGGCCGTCCCATCAGGGGATCCATCATCAATGATCAGAACATTCAAACTCGGATGCATTTGATCGAGAGTTGTCAGCATTTTCTCAATATTAGAGATTTCATTATAGGTCGGAATGATGACAATGGCTTTATCTAAGCTTATCAAAGGAAAATCCTTGGCTTATGTTAGGGAATCTTTATACCATAAAAAAACATGACGAAAATCTTAAATTTATCACTTCTTTGTATTCTCATCATCCATATCTGGATAGCTTCCCAATTTGAGCTATCTCATGACGAAGCCTATTATTGGCTTTACTCCCAACACCTTGATTGGGGTTTTTTTGATCACCCGCCTATGGTTGGGCTGATTATCAGAAGTTTCTCATTCTTTGGGCATTCTGAAATTGCTGTAAGATTGGGATTTATCGTCTTGCAGGTTATTTCCTGCTTTTTAATGCTTAAATTAATACCTGAGCGAAGAAAGCTTTTGGCCCTAATCCTCTTTTTCATTTTTCCACTTGCTTCCTTTGCTGGACTATTTGCACTACCTGATTTGCCGCTTTTATTCATGACAACGCTCTACTGCGTTCTCCTAAAAAGATATTTGGAAAAAAGTGATATTTTATCGACCCTGGAATTGGGTCTAGTCATTCCTTTACTCCTCTATTCAAAATATCACGGAATTTTGGTCATCTTTTTCAC
Source organism: Bacteriovoracaceae bacterium (assembly GCA_947448095.1). Taxonomy (GTDB): domain Bacteria; phylum Bdellovibrionota; class Bacteriovoracia; order Bacteriovoracales; family Bacteriovoracaceae; genus Peredibacter. The sequence continues at coordinate 8,261 of CANFNN010000065.1, forward strand.
TATTTTAGCTCTACCAAAACTACTGAAAAGAAGAGACTTTTATCTTGTTACACTGATCTCAGTTTTGATTTTTCTGCCTCATGTTTTTTGGCAGTACGAGCATGATTTCTCAACCCTTCGCTACCATTTCTTTGAAAGGCCTAAGGCTGATTTTAGTCCCCTGCGATTATTAGAATATTCTGCCACCCAGATTTTTCTCGCAGGTCTATTTGTGGGACCCATCATCTGGTGGACTATTCTTAAAAATAAATCTCAAAGTGATTTTGAAAGGGCACTTAAATTCATTAGTATCGGTACCTTCTGTTTCTTTCTTCTTTCCACCATGACTAAAAAATTTGAGGCCAATTGGACAATCTTTTTAACTGCTCCGCTTATAATTTTGGGCGTTCAAAATAACATTTGGGACAAAAAATGGGTTCGCAATTTACTCGTCATTTCCTCACTCATAATTTTTCTCGCTCGATTTCTTTTGGTCTTGGATCCCAAAATAGCAAAAATCAAAAGACTGAATGAATTCCACGGCTGGAGTCATTGGGCCAAAACAGTTGAGAAAAAATGTGATGAACCAATATTGGCCAATAATTATCAGATGGCCTCCAAACTATCCTTCTATTTAGATCAACCAGTCCATGCTTTGAATCTAGGCTCGCGCAAGAACCAATTTGATTACTGGCTTCCATCAAAAGACTATTACCTGACTCCGGCAGTCTGCTACATCACGGATAAAAAACAATTCGATGGTGAAATACTGATCACGCCTGATGCTAAAAAGCTCAAACTGATTAAAGGGTTCATCCCCTCACACTTCCCCAATAATAATCCTTGAATAAGTTTCTAACTTACCGTTAAGTAAGGCATGTTTAGCAAATTTAATCTTCAGAATTCATACGATAAGGTCAAGTTCTTAACCCTGATGCAATTTTTTTTTGTTCTTATTGCATTCATCGCTGAGGCGTTTGTTACCCAATCGGTGCTCAACTTTTCCTTTATTTTTCAACTGATTCTTCTGATTGCTTCTTATAACTTCTATTACAATGCGCTTTCCAATCTTTACTACTCGTATTGGAACATCTCCATACTTTTAGCAATTTACTACTTTGTTTCATTGACCCGAAACTTTCTCGTTATTGGCCACCCATTGATTGGTATTATGTATTGCTTCAGTTTATTCTTTTTAATCATGGCCTGTTATATTATCTCCTCTCCACTCTATTATCCCAGAGTCCATTGGTGGGAGTATGACTTTCGTTTCAGAGCAGATATTCGCTGTTCGGCTGAAATTGACGGTCAACAATTCAGAGGACGACTGTCAGATCTAAGGCGAGGAGCTGCTTGCCTTGAACTTTTTAACCATACCCATGTTGGTCAGCCGATCCAGATTAATCTCGAGATACTAAATCAAAACTTCACTTTGTTTGCAGAAATTCGCTCAAAGCGTGAACCCATAATTGGTCGATCAATTATTTATGGCATTAAATTTGTGAATAATGATCTCGAGCAAAAGCAGCGGCTGCGTCTGTTAACTAATTATTGGCACGAAAGTAAAAAAATTAAAATTCGCAACAAGTTTGCTTCGCAAAAGTAACCTATGCTCAAATCCTCATTGCAAGACCACTTATGGTTTATGAATATCGCTCTTGAGGAAGCCGAACTTGCTTACAAAGCGGGCGAGGTTCCGGTGGGTGCTGTATTGGTTTCTCCAACGGGTGCCGTTCTTTCAAAAAAATTCAATCTTAAAGAAACACAATTTAATCCCACGGGCCATGCTGAGATATTGTGTTTAGAAGATGCAGGCAAAAAATCTCAAAATTGGCGACTTACGGATTGCACATTGTATGTCACTTTAGAGCCTTGTCCCATGTGTTTGAGTGCTATGGTTCAATCCCGCCTGAAGCAATGTATTTTTGGTGCCTACGATTCTAAGGGTGGGGCCTTGAGTTTGGGTTATTTCCTTCACCAGGATAAACGTCTGAATCATCAGTTTTCTGTTTTGGGTGGTGTGAGACATTTCGAGTGCTCAAAACTCCTTTCACAGTTCTTTAGGGAGCGTCGTAGTAATTACAAACCCAAGAACTAGTTGTCTGACGCGATATGCCTGTGTTAAAACTATTGCTCCAAGCTTCAAATGCGGAGATGTGTCAGAGCGGTCGAATGAGCACGCTTGGAAAGCGTGTAATGGTGAAAGCCATTCGAGAGTTCGAATCTCTCCATCTCCGCCATTTATCTGTAGCATCAAATGAGATTATTTTTCTTTTTTCATTTCTTTTAACTCTAGAAGTAAGTTGATTTGTTCTTTTTGAAATTTAAAGAGTGACTGCATTTGTTCCGCCATCATGAGATCAATTTTTTGGTGAAGTCCTCTGAGCTCCATTTCGGCTTTTAGATTAATCATGTAGTCAGATTTTAAGCGTCTTCTATCTTTATCTTCCTTACGGTTTTGGCTCATCATAATAATGGGAGCCTGGATGGCGGCGATACAAGAGAGAATAAGATTAAGAAAGATGAAGGGATAAGGATCAAGGGATTTGTTATTGATCCAAAGAGAATTGAGCAGAACCCAAAATGCTATGAACACCCCGAAGGTAATAATAAAACTCCAACTCCCACCAAAACTTGCTACGCGGTCGGCGCACTTTTCACCAAAACTAAAGGCTCCCTCCTCATCCATTTCAATTAGCTTGGTAGTTAGCAGTTCTTCTTCTTTTATGCTCTGTTTAACCAACTCGGCCAAGTGATTGAGGTGTATGTCTTCTTCAAAAAAAAGTTCTTCTAAATTATTGTTAGTGTCTGACATTTTTTTGCCTCATATAATGTGTTACTCACCGTTTCAAATAATACTCCACAATAGCTTATCAAATTGATTTGGGAGCAAATACTTTACATAATTTTCACGAAGGATTAGGATGCTCAACGGCAGTCTGTCTTAGATGAGCATCTCGCCGCCAACCCCGCCAGGCCAGGAATGGAGCAACGGTAGTGGATTGAGGTGTTGTGTTTAGGTTCAGGCTGCTACTAAAGAGTTCTTCTTGCATTTTTATCATTAAACAAAATCCATAACAAATATCCTGAATATAGCTCTGAGCAGATCCAAAAAAATGCCGTAAAACCTTGATTTTGTCCTCGAGAAAGCAAGAGATCTTAAATATTCTTACATCGCTTTTTTTATGCTTCTTTCAAAGCATCTGCGCCATGACTTCAAGAGCTAACTCCCCTATTTTCCGACTCGCAAAACCAAAAATTCTGGAGTGTTATGGCCTATCAAGTCCTGGCCAGGAAGTGGCGTCCGAAACAATTCGAAGAAGTTGTTGGGCAGACCCATGTCACCCGCACGCTGCAAAACGCCATCAAACAAGAAAAACTCGCCCATGCCTATTTGTTCACGGGAACTCGAGGCGTTGGTAAAACTTCGATTGCTCGATTGTTTGCAAAGGCCATTCGTTGCGAAAACCGCAAACCCGATTTTAATCCCTGTTTGATCTGTGCTTCATGCCTCGATATCGATGCTGGCAACTCCATGGACTACATTGAAATTGATGGAGCCTCTAATAATAGTGTGGATGATGTCCGTGCCTTAATTGAGAATGTTAATTATTTACCGACGCGTGGAAAATATAAAATCTATGTGGTCGATGAAGTCCATATGCTTTCTGTAAGTGCCTTCAATGCTCTTCTTAAAACTTTGGAAGAGCCACCTGCCCACGTCTTATTTATTCTGGCCACGACTGATCCTCATAAGCTTCTGGGAACAGTTATTTCTCGTTGTCAGCGTTATGATTTTAAAAATGTACCGGTGGAAATTTTAAAAGATCATCTCTTGAAAATTGCTGAAGCTGAAGGCATTAAGTTTTCAAGTCCTAAGATCGCCGAAAAATTGGCCGAACTAGGCAAGGGCTCTGTAAGAGATGCACTTTCAATTTTTGAT
>CANFNN010000066.1 GCA_947448095.1 Bacteriovoracaceae bacterium
AGACGTCATTAAGCTGCAAAGGAAGACCACGCTCAATGCTGGATATTTTAGGCGCTACAGCGAGTGCCTGAAAAGAAAGTAGTAAGAAAGATAAAATCATTAATTTTTTCATATTGGTCTCCGTATGCCCAGATTCTAGCCTCATTTATTAATCCCCTGTTGGTTTTGATGAGAGAGGAGAAAACATTTCAAGGAGTGTCTAAAGTTTAAACAGCATCAAAAAGATTACAAAGCCAGCTCCTGAGAGTCGTTGATCCAAGTAGTATGGGCCTATGAAAATACTTACACTTGCTACCCTGGCCTTAATCTCCTTTAACACTCTTGCGGCCGATACTGGCCTTTGTGACAAGGACTCCCCCATTGACCGTCAACTGCTCTCTACACCTGATGGTGAGGTTGAGGCGGTCGTTTGTAAGCAGGGTGAGGATGTTCTCGTCCTTACAGATACGCCGGTATCTAAAGAACACTTAATCTACGGCGGAGTTAGCATTGGGATGCCTTGGTTAGGAATGGGACTGACTTATTCACAGCTTAATAACGGAAGACAAAACTTTCATATTTCTGCCACTTTAGAGGGAAGCCTCGGAGGCAATGGTGTATCCATTCAATACGGCAAGCACCCCTTTGGAAACTCCTTATTTTACGGCGGAACCATTCGAGAATATTACGGTCTGCCGGGAGAAAAAGGGTATCAAATCGGACCATCAATTGGTCTCTCGGGAGGCTCTAAGCGCATCACAGGAGTCGTAAGTATCAACATGCTTGGCGAATACAACACTCGAACAGAAAGGGTAGCACTCGCGCCAGAGCTCTCAATGGGAATTAGAATTAGATTATTTAAAAAGTAATTAGAATTTCATATTCGTCATGGGACAAACAAACTCTTCCAGTTTGTTTTTAAACATGGCTTCGAATTCATCTTTTGGCTGTTCGGCCAATGTAGTGAACTTCGATTTTTTTAGCGTCTGGTAAAAATCAAAAGGCAAATCTCTTTCAAGACTTTCAAGCCCCATCGGGAGGGCCCCAATCAAGCCACGGTAAGCACGAGCGTAACCATAGGCCAGATCCTGGCGAGTATAGCCGTCATAAAAAGCTGCGATAATTTCAATTTTTTCCACATCGCTAAGAAGAGTTGATTCACCTAAAACTTGTCCCCATTGATCCATAAAAGGCCCAACCGGTATGAGAAAATGATGAGACTTTCGCAGTCCTCTAGGTTGCCGCATCGACATGTGACGGTGGTTTTCGTTTGCAAGAAACGCCTTATTCACTTGGCCCGCATAAACGAGAATGGGTGAATACTGGGAATTCAGATTATGCCCAAGTTTATAAATACGCTGATAAAAAGGATCCTCTGGGCTCATTTTCCACTGATCAATCACGCGGTCTAGATCCCCAAAGTTATGGGCCATAAGAGCCGTAGACCTTAAAAAATTGATATGATCTCTTTTTTCCCGCAGATCAAGCAAAAGATTTTCTTCTTTTTCAATCTCCGCCAAAATCACATCAGCGACATCTTGGGCAAGCTTAGGAAGCTTATTTTTCATGAGAGCATTATAAGCACCAATCGCAACCGAGAGCCATGTTCCCTCATGCGTACTCATGACCTGGCTTTGATCAGAGTGATAGGATTTTCGGTTCGTTACTTGCTCATAATTCCATTGCCAGGATTCGATGGTAAGTTTCGCCATTTTTTGAATATGAGAGCCCACAGTTTCATGGCGCCACAATCCTTCTCGGATTTGATTATCAACGTCGGTGGGAACAAAACTTCCTGCCGTAGCCCAGTGAGCGGCAAGACATAAATGGAAATATTCCGTGAGATCAATGTGGGCGAGTGCCTTGAGATTCTTTTTATAAAAAATGAGTTTGGCCAGGTAGGCGTTATGGGGTCCAGTTGTGACTAGCTCCCCTTGAAACAAGTAAGGCGCTGTATTCTCAACATTCTTAATCAGAATGTTCGGGGATATCCCCATGAGTTTAAGTCCGGAAGGTAGTTTTTTGGCCATACAGGAACCTAAACCTTCGAGTATAAATGGTAAATGATAAAACTTACACAAACAGTGAAAAAAGGCGGCTGTGCTGCCAAAGTCCCGGCGATGGTTTTAAAAGAAATCCTATCCGGTGTAAAATTCCCCACTAAGATTCCTGGAGTCTTGATTGATGGCGATCATTTTGACGATGCCGCAATCTTTAAAATTGATGAAAATATCTCTCTGGTTCAAACTTTGGATTTCTTTACGCCTATCGTAGACTCCCCTTACGAATTTGGCGCTATAGCAGCTGCCAATGCCCTGAGTGATGTCTACGCCATGGGTGGCAGACCAAAGACCTGCATGGCAATTCTGGCGGCCCCTATGGCAACCATGGAGCCTCATGTGATTCAAGCAGTCCTGCAAGGGGCCTGTGATGTCATGGAAGAGGCCAAGGCTTCTTTGGTTGGGGGACACTCAATTGATGATGACACCCTCAAGTTTGGCCTTTCAGTGACGGGCCTAGTTTCTACCCAGCACGTTTGGTCCAATGAAGGCGCGAAAGTGGGAGACGTCTTAATTCTGACTAAACCCATAGGCACGGGAACCATTTGTGCCGGAATAAAAAAAGAAACTTACTCTGAAACTGACGCCTCAGAAGCTCTGACTTCTATGAAACGCCTAAATAACGTAATCGATTATCTCTCACATGATGAGTTATCTCAGATTCACGGTGCGACTGACGTCACTGGCTTTGGTCTGGCAGGCCACAGCTATCAAGTAGCGAAGGCATCCAATGTTTCGATCAAATTTCATCACCCAGAAATTCCACTGTTTGATCTGACACTGGCTTCGCTTAAAGCCTCGCACTTGACCAAAGCTCACCGAAGTAACTTTGAATACACTCAATCAGTCATTCACTTTACCAATATTGATGAGGTAGAAAAACAAATCTACTTTGATCCACAAACCAGCGGTGGCCTTATATTAAGTGTTTCAAAACAATCAGCTCCCCATATTTTAGAGCAGCTTAAAAAGAATTTCCCTAAAACCAGCATCGTCGGATCAGTCGAACCTCGAAGTGAGTTTTATGTCTATGTGGAATGACCCTGAGTTAAAAAATCTTTTTTTCGCAAAAACGCCTCTCATTGATGTGCGCTCCCCTGTAGAGTTTTCTGAAGGCTCGCTTCCCCATTCGATAAATCTTCCGATTATGAATGATGAAGAAAGAACACTCGTGGGCACTTGCTACAAAGAGCATGGTCAGGCCGCGGCGATTAAACTTGGCCATGAGCTAGTCCAAGGCCAGGTCAAACAAGACCGAATCCAAGCTTGGACGAATTATATTAAGGCCCATCCAGAGGCTCAGGTATTTTGTTTTCGCGGAGGGCTTCGTTCGCAAATTACTTGTCAGTGGATCTCTGAAGCAGGAATTAAGCGCTCCCCCATTCCTGGCGGCTATAAACGAATGCGCCGATTTTTTCTTTCTCAAATTGAAGAGGCTCCGCTGCCGATACTTTACCGTTTAGGAGGCCTGACGGGGTCTGGAAAAACAAATGTCTTAAAAAATATTCACCAACATATTGATCTAGAAAACCTTGCCTCTCACCGCGGTTCAGCCTTTGGAGAAAAAGGTATACAGCCAAGTCAGGTTCGTTTTGAAAATGAGCTCGCTTTAGAACTGATGAGAATCAAAAACGCGGTGGTGGTGGAGGATGAAAGTGCGTTGATTGGAAAGCTTGCTATTCCAAGAAGGTTTTATCACCACATGAGAAGCTCGCCTTTGATTATTTTAAAAACAGATGAAGATGAGAGGATTAAAAACATTTTTGAAGATTATGTCTCTCAGTCAGATTTCCAAACACTTTCGGCTCCTCTTCACCGGATTGCGAAAGGCTTAGGGGGGCTACGCTTCAAAGAAGTTCATGAACTTCTAAAAAGCGCATTTGAAAAAGAAACGTCCGTTGAAAATCATGCGGCGTGGATCAGTCGCCTGCTACACTACTACTATGACCCCATGTATGAGCGAGATATAAAACGACAAAATGCTCAAATACTCTATGAAGGATCAGCAACAGAAATAGTTGCTTTCATCCATTCAAAATTCTGATGAGTGAAATTCTTTCACGATTAACAGGATTAAAGCAGGTTTAATCTATTGAACTTGCGTCAAGATGGGAAATAGATTCATTTAACCTAAGGATTACTTGATTTTGAAAACATTTCTTTATAAGAAAGGTGCATGGAAAAAATGATTGAAAAATTCTCCCGCCAGGACTGGTTCTTACGCATTATCTTTTTAGTGATGGTTATTCTGTCACTTCACGTAAAATACTTTTCCTCATACATGGGCCGCTAAGCCGAGAGATTTTGAATGAAGCACCTTGCCCTCATCGCTCACGATAACCTGAAATCATCCATGATTGAATGGGTCAGAACTCACAAAGAAAAACTCTCTCAATATCACCTCTATGCAACAGGCACGACTGGTAAAAGAATCGAAGAAGAGCTTCAAATTCAAGTCACGAAATTCAAAAGTGGGCCGCTTGGCGGAGATCAGCAAATCGGCGCAGGTATTGCGGAAGGCAAGATTGATGGCGTGATCTTTTTTTGGGATCCACTCGCCCCGCACCCTCATGATGTTGATGTAAAGGCACTTTTGCGTATCGCTGTCGTGTATGATGTCCCTTTGGCGTGCAATAAGGCGACTGCAGATCTACTTATTCATCAATTTTAGTTCCACTTGCCTTGTAATGAAGGCAATTTTGCTGTTTTCCAATAGAATTCATTGAAACATCACCTTCTCAACTTTACGTAATCACGTGCCCCTTTGTGAAAACCCAACTCTCATGCATAATCCATCCATACCCAAAACGATTTGTTGATCAGGAGGTACGTAAGATGAAATCAGAAATCGAAATTTTGGCCTGGTGTCGGATGATTATGGTTGAGCTCCAGGATTTCAGTCCAGGTTGTGTCTAGGGTCCTCTTTTTTCCTAAATTTACCATTGAAATTGGCTACCTTCAGGTAGCCTTTTTTTTTGCCTTTAACCTGTCACTTTTACAATCAATGCTCCTCTCAATCGTGCCTGATATATAACCCCGTCCATGAAATCTTTGATTCTAATTCTGACCACTTTGTTAGTGCTGGCGGCTGCTTGTGGCAAGCCTGAGTCTCAATTCATTTCAAGAAAACAAGTTCAGATGACTCAAGAGCAAATGTCGCTGATTCTTGCTGGCCAGTCACTGACTTGCAGTGACCTAGCCTACTGTCCAGAGGCTGTCGCGCGTATGTTTGCCATTAACTTTGAGGATGTGAACAATAGCTCGACTTGCTCAGCGTTTCTCGTGGCACCAGACCTGGTTATGACAAATTCTCATTGTGTTTTTGGTCTTAAGATGAGCCTGGAAAAAATATGTTCAGGGATTTATTTTTCGTTTCAGATCAATGGATTTAATCATAGTGCCCAATGCTCAAAGATTCTTTGGCGTGATGAGCGACAGGTAGGTAGACACTTTTATAAAAATGGTGACAACGATTTTGCTCTCATTAGACTGGATCATAATGTCCCGATAGTCCCACTAAAGTTAGCTCCCACTTCACCTCGGCCTGGGCAAGAACTTTATCCTATCGTTGTGGATCAAATAGGCGGCTACAACGCTCGAATAACAAAACTTGATTGCCTAGCAGAAAAAAGTATTCCGAAATTTGGGGTCATACAATTATCAGACTGCCCAATTATTTCGGGGAACTCAGGTTCCCCTGTTTTAGATCAAGAGATGAATGTGGTAGCATTGATTTTTGCCTCATCTGATAACAAAATCAGACATCCCAGTGATGAATTAAGCATAAGAACCAAGTCAAGCTCCAAAGGATTTGCACTCTCAAGCGAATACATACTTAAAAGAATTGGCCATCTGCTTTAAAACAAGATTAGGCAATTTTCAACTTTTGGGGCGTAAGTTCAAACCAGGCCTCAATTATATTATTGAAGACTCCTCTACCACCTACGCCTAAAAGTATATTTCTCACTAATAGTAGTTCTCGATCATGCGCCTTCACCTCTCCATGGACCGCCAAAAGATTTCTTAATTCTATGAGCGATTCATTTTTCAAAGTGGGTCTAAGCTCTAGGCGACAATATTCCCAAAAGCTTTTCTTCCCACGAAAAACGTAATCCAGGGATGTGTGAGGGAAAAACGAGGGAGTGTCTAAGAGCATTTTTATCTGAGAAAGATTAAATACGACATTAGATTCCTTGAACCTTATGAGGGCACTTTTGTCTTTATCTAGAGCTGATCTAATGAATTTAGGAGCAACTGGATCTTTGGAAATCCAAATTCTATGACCCTCTTCACGTTTCAGGTAAGCCACAAAGGTCTCATTTAATAAAATCTCGAGACATTTAAGATAAGTTAAAATCGCCTGTTCCAATTTGGCACGATCTTTTTGTCCACCCGTCTGGGCTTCCAAAAGAAGAATTTCAGCATACACAATTTGAGAACGGACATTTTCCGGTATGCGTTTAAAATTATCTTCAGGAATAACGAACGAATGAGTAAGCTCATTGAGCTTCATAGACTCACCTTGAGCAGTCAAAAGTGAGTTCTGATTCAAAATACGAAGCTTATGAGACGAGTGAAAAAATCTCTCTTTGCGAGCGTCCTGAATAATCATGGGGAACCGTATCCCGCTTGTAAAGGGAGTCATTTCTTTGATCTTGTAATTATAGTATTCATTATCCACATGCATATGACTTAGGAGTGCGGACGTTTCTTTGGCATTATTTGAGATCAAATCAAAATCAACAATTTTAAACCAGACTTCAACTTTCTTGTTCTTATAAAAACCGAGAGTGTTTTCCGAATCAGGAATTTCTTTAAGCACCTCCACAACCTTACCAACCCACATGTGCTGATAATCAGTTATAAAAAGGTGACTCTCCATTTGAAGTTCATCATTTTCGGCCACAACATTTTGAAAATTCTCCACATGAAGGGATTCAGAGTACTCTGAGATTTGAATTTTCCCCCAATACATATAAGCGTCTTCATTCTTTATTTTTTTCTCTTTCAGTGCATGATAAAACTCATGCGCCTGAGTTTTCCAAGTCTGCTCTTCATTAAAGAGAGGATTAAATGCGAGGTAAAAATGATAAGGTTTCATACTGGCTCCTTGGAGAGATAAGGTCTCTTCGACCAAATCGCTCAAGCAGCTGAGCTTTATTTTGACTGTCTAAATCTTATACAAATTGGACTAGACTCTTGCCTGATATTTGACCAAACCCTTTCCACCATCATCACCAAATTGATAAAGTTTGAGCAGATTAAAGATATCCATGACCCCGTAAATATGTTCGATACACAGCTCAGCTTCTTTTTTCATTTTTCGACCATCAACTGTCCCCCTAAGGGTTACAATGCCGTCGTTGACCTCAACTTCAATATCACCTGCGTCCACATTCGGATCATTCAACAATGCCTCGCACACGTCCTCATAGATGCGGGAATCAGAGCGGTTATAGTTTTTTGGTCCCTTGGCATAGTGTGAGGGTTTGAAATGAAAATCATTTTGATAGTTAACCCTACTGCTAATTCTCGGATTCATTGTAGTCTCCCTCTTATTGCTGAGGCTTTTGTTCTTGGCCCTGAATTCCTTGATCGATAAGTCTCAGGTCATTGATGACATCAATAACGCCTAAAATGTCTTCCGTTGATCTTTCGGCTTCTTTTTTCGCCGACCGGTTGGCGATTGTCCCCGAAAGAGTCACGATACCGTTTAGAACTTTAACATCAATATCACTTGCATCAACAAATGGGTTTCTGAAAAGAACCTCACAAACTTCATCGTGAATTTTCTCATCCGATCGAATATATCCCTTTGGTCCAATTCCCGAAAAATTGGGCAACACCGATCCATATCCAGGACTTGAATGATCCACTTGATCCGAATGGTACTGTCTTCCTAACCCGTACTGGCTGCGGGCAAATTGCCCCCCTGAATAAGGCTCGGCGAAGCGTGATCTATTGTATTCGCGATTAAAGGATTCATCATCCCCCTCGTCCTTAAAGGTGCTTCTTTCTTTGAAGCGATTGTATGAATCTGATTCAACATATTCACTGCGGTCTCTAAATTCACTACTCGACCCCCATTCGCCACCTGGGAATTTTTCTCTTCCGCTATGAGTTTGACGGAACCCGCCTTCATTTAATGAATTCTTTCCCTTGGCGCGATTATTTTTTTGCATGATATTCTCCCTAAGTTACTCAACACTCATGCAAAAGATGCAAACTTCTCGCCAATGGAACAATTTTATTTTGGTTTATTTTTTGAAACATTCCCTTTAATTTTTTGAATTGTGTCTTGGGCCACATGTTTTACTTGATCAATTCCTTTTTTAGTTTTTTCTACAATGTTATTAAATTTTGGTTTTTGCATAAGACCCTCCATGTTATTGCAGCTTCACAGACCACTGCAGTAACTTTCTCTTCTGCAGATTCAGTGCCGATAGATTTCTTAGCCTAAGCTTTAGGTGACAAGGATGTTCAAACATAGTCATTATGGCAACGATTCAGATCCGGGGCATTGGAGGAAAATATGTTAGTTTTTTTTATAGCATCCATTTTTATGAGTCTATCCGTGAATGCTTCAATACTCGTCAAATCTCAAATTCATTCCGTCGATGAAGGAAATAAAAATGAAGAGACCCTGGTGTTTCTCACCACGGGCCAAGTTCTGAGGTTAAAAAAAACAGAGACCTTAATTAGAAGAGAATTCACGAAAGCGAAAACATTAAAACAGTGGATCCACTTCCAGCTTGGACAGAATCATAAAATTGAAAATTATATGATTCAATCAACTCAAATAAAGCGCCCACAACAAGTGCCACTTAAAATCCAAGAAGAAACTTACACTCCCACAATCATTGAAAACATCGATTTAGTTTCGAACTATTTCCATGAAGCAAAATACGTGAATAAAGAATCCCAATGCTATAACAGGGCGCATATCTGGGCCTATGAGTGGTTTACAAAAAACTCTATCAATTCGATGAAGACCTGGCTTTTCTTTACCCGCAAATATATTCGTAAATTTAAATTTGATTGGTGGTTCCATGTCTCACCGTCAGTCAGGCTAATGCATAATGGAAACCAAAAAGAAATGGTCATGGATATAAAGTATGCCCGTGGTCCTTTAGATTTAAAAAACTGGACTGATATTTTTATGCGAGATGATGCAAATTGTCCCCTCGTCAAAACGTATTCAGACTACGCAAATTATCCTGAATCGGGCAGCTGTTTCACTATGCGAACAAGTATGTTTTATTACCAACCAATTGATATAGAAACCAAAGAAACCTGGGGATCCATAAAAGCCAATTGGTATGATGAAGAAATAAAACAAGCATACCTAGAAGCCTTTGACGAAGTTCTTTGAGGAGAAACAAATGATTTTTTTAAACATGCTTTCCATGACCTTTTTATTATTCGTGATTTCTTGCAATATGAGCAATCATACAAGTAAGCCACCTCATCAGAAAACCGTCCTCGACCCTATAGTCGTGCCAATTGATTCGGATGTTCAAGGACAATACTTGGCAGTTTTTGAAAGCCTGAATTTAGAACTTTCTCATAAAATTTCTGGGGCGTTTACTTTTTCTGTAGAAAGTGAAATTGATGAGCTGGTAATGGACGTAAGACTTACTAATTCAGGGGCAAATCTGATTCATGCCCAAAATTTGAGAACTGGTAGTCGCTGCCCAACAAGCAACGACGACTTGAATCTAGACGGCATCATTGATGCTTTTGAGGGAGAAGCCGTCTACGGAAAAATTTTTATTCCTCTTGATGGTGATATTTCCTCTCAATCAAGCCATGATGGAGAATTTCCTAGCAGCGACGAATATGGGAATTACATCTATGCCAAACTCACAAGTTTTAGCACTTTCTTGCAAGACCTTAGACAAAGCGAGGAATCAAATCAGGATTACGTAAAACTAAAGACAAATGAACCATTAGACATAGAAAAACGCGTCGTCGTAATTCAAGGTCTATCTGAGGAAATTAAGCTTCCTGAAACAGTCAGATCGGTCGGATCAATGACGAGTCATCAATCCTTACCTATAGTATGTGGGGTGATCAAAAAGGTGCTAACTCCTCCAGGCGAGATTACGTTTTAGACGGCCTTGTTGGACTGCTTAAGCACGTGAATGATCCTTGCAATCAGAACATTCTGTTTAAATGAGTTAAATGTGAATTGAACACCATAACCATTGCGTCCGGCCAAAGAATGCTTATGAACGACCTTTACGGGTAGCGAGATTTCTTTGCCTAAAAAACTAAATTCTAAATCAAGCTTATCGCCGACTTTAAAATAGGAAGAGTCTTTCAAAAAAGCCCCTGTCAGCGAAATATTAATAATTTCACTGGCAAATATTAAATTATCATTTTTGAGAGCACAGTTAATTCCAGCAGGGTATCGAACTTTTGGCTCCCACCATCTGACTCGACGATCAAAAAATGGCTCCCACACACCAGGTAGAAGAAACGTCATAAATAACATCACTGCCATAATCACAACAACGTAATGATACATAAATGGTGAATCGCTATTATAAGGCCAAGTATATTTCTCGTAAGTCGTAATGCTGTAAACGATATACCCAAGGAGTGACATGAAAGCGAAATAGGTCCATTTGCGCAATTTGAGAAGTAAGATTCCTGCCAAAGGATAAACTAACCAAAAATCAAAAACGTCGCGGAAAGAATCTCTGGCAAATAAATTACTCATGATGACCATGAAATCAAAATGAGTAATGGCTTTGAAGTAGAGTACTTTGATCAATGGCTCAATGATACAGAGAATAGAAATCAGAGAGAAGAAGAGAGGTTTGTTTTTCATAGTGCCATAGCATACCACTTCCAGAAAACTTCTCAATCATTTCAAGGTAGACGAAATACTTGGAATCATTGTCTGCCAAAAACATATCTCACCCCTCACAGCAGGATGCCAAAATTTCAAGGCACAATAAAGCACGAGCAGCCACATCAGAGATGTGGCGATCTGACTCAATAAGGGGCCAGGGTAGTTGGCCGCTCGATTGCCTCTCAAGCTTTGCGCACAAATCACTAAGGGGTAAAGATATGCAGATTAATAAAATGACCTTTACTCTCCTGCTCTCAGGGATAATGCTTAGCAGTTGTGCTTCTCAAACGAAACATCTTGCAAATGCTGAAGGCCAAGATTTTTCAGATTGGCCTTTTTTATCTCAAATGGCCGCTCGAGAAATGATCAAAAAATATGGGGACCCCGTTGAATCCACTCCCAGTATGCTGCTTTGGAATCAAGTTCCCCCTTACAAGAGAATTATAGTCTACCGTGAACAGGTGCCCCACAACTTTCCCATACCGCATGAAGACGTTATTGAGCATGTTATTAATTATAAAATCCCTTTGGAAAAGGTTGCACAAATCACTAGGTTTAATGGCTCTATTAAGTTTAATCGAACCAAGGGAGAAATTTCTGTCTGTAGTGAAAATGAGGCAATGAATCTTTTGGCGCTAAACATGGCCTACGATATCATAACGAATAAAAAGGATTACACAGATGCGCGCTCAGCTTATGGGAAAATTGAAATCGATTATTTGAATGGTGATAGAAATCTTCTGACTCAAAGTCTTCAATTCTTTACTCGAAAGAATGCCGCCGATATTGATAAATCGACAAAGTATAACTGGCCTCAGGCCCAAGAGTCGCAACCGGAAATCCCTATGTCAAAAGCTCAAGCTGCTAGGTTATTACAGCAGGCAGAAAAAGAGGAGTTTTCCGAATAGAGCTAAGTCCTCTATATTAGGAAATGTCCTATCCTACTACAGTGTAGAAATGACGAGGTTTTGAAACTCGGGTTGAAGAAAAAGATGAAATTTATTATTAATCTCTCATGAAAAGAATGTTCTTCACATTATTTCTAGGACTCTACTTATATCCGGCCTGGTCAACAGATCTTGCTGAGAAGCCTATTGAAGACGACGAGGAGAGCTTAGAGAAGGCCATCGAACCCCTTGATAGCAGTGCCAATCAATTTTCGGCCTTGGTTAAATCAACGACTGACCTCTTGGCACCTGAACTAGAGATGACTCAAGCAACTGAA
>CANFNN010000067.1 GCA_947448095.1 Bacteriovoracaceae bacterium
GAAAGTCAGGAGAGAGAAAATTGTAATTAGGAACGGAAGGATCAGAGGAAGATCTGATGCAAAGATTCACAGTTGGCCTGAGATGAAGTGTTTTATGAATATGATCAGTACCGGATGAAATACTATAGACATCGCCTGCATCCATGCGTTTTGTACCTTTAAGAGAGAGTTCGCCGAATGCAATTTCCCTCGCCCCCGTAAAGACATTCGTAGGCTTAAAGGAATAATCCTGAACAACTACGGCCCCTTTGAGACACTGGAAGGCGCCATAAAATGGATGGGAATGGATTCCCGTATCAAGTTTATCCCAAAAATAAAGTTCCATTCGGAAAAAATTATTTTCTTTGAGCAAACAATTAAAATCTGAAAAACTGCCAGCGGGGTAATGACTTTTAAGCCCTGTTCTCAAAACTTCATTAATCAGCTCTTCTTCATGAAAAGATTCATGTAGCGAAAATGAGGCCAGAATATTGGCCGTTTCAATAGCAATGATGTTGGTGTCTTGTTCTTTTTGCCAAAGATTCAATAAAGGAGAATACATTCGTTCAAGATCAGAAGAAAAATCACTCATTTGGTTATAATTCCACGTTGCTCATATTTACTCAGTGGCTGATAAAAGCCATTCCAAAAATCTCGCATAAGCCATAAGTATAAATGGACGTCGTGAGAAGTCGTCGGACGATTGAGTAATCCAAGAAACAACTTAGCGTTCTCTAAAGTAGGAAAAGGACCCCTTTCAAGAACATTGACATTTATTTTTAAAGCATCCCTAAAACAGTGGTTTTCTTTCATTAAATCGAAGTCATAAAAGTTCCCCTCGATATCAGGGTTAGGATCTTGGGCAACCTCACCTTTTATGATCACTACCGAATATGGAAAAACTAAATGATAAACTGGATGAAGACCCTTATTGATGAAAAATTGGGTCGCAGCGTTTTTCACCCCTAGTGAGGAATGAAAAAACTCGTCTAAAACGATAACCCCGCCATCAATGACTTTATCCCAAACGATATCTAATGCTGACTTGGTAGATTCATAAAGGTTGCAGTCGATGTGAATAAAAGAAAATTTACCGGGGGCCTTAAAATCAAAATCAGCTGCTGAAAAATCTCCCATCCAAGGAATAATGGTCTCTTCAAGACCAAATGATTTGATGGCGTCTTGAAATTGAGAAAGCTGGGATTCACCTTCGAGACTTTGATAGTCTCCTTTTTTATAATAAGGATTCTCTTTTGGTCCGCTAGCAAAGGGAGCACCTTTAAAAGTATCAAAAGAATAAACTTTCTGATGATTCGGCTTAAAAAGTCTGCCCAAAAAATGACTCATTCCGCCCTTGGCCACGCCAAATTCGCCCGCCATGCCTCTATCTGTGAGGTTATGCTTCTTGATCAAAGAGAAATAGAAATATTGGGCCCAAGGATAGGTTGGAGTACAGGACAATTGCCTCAGATCCCCAGCAAGTTCTTGAAAATCCGATGGAAAATCATCGAAGGTGAAAATGTGGTTAGGAAAGAGGATTTGCTGCAAAAGACGATTGTTATTCATTTTAGTGAAATTATAGACTTAAGTCTTTGCCTTGCAAAGCATCTGGAGTTCTAATACAATTAACAAATGTTAAAACAAGATGAAAAAAAAGAATACATATTCGGTGAGATTGAGATTTGCACGTTCGAACAAATTCTCAATGAATTAAGCTCCCCACTTGAGATCTATGAAATCTACGCTTATATTCCGTTATCGGCCAGATGTGACGGATTTAACAGTCCAGTCGACCCTTGCTAACTTCTCGTCATCCCACAAAAAATAATTTCATTGGCGAAGAAAGTTTCAAGAATTTTGATTGGCCGTGGTTTCAATCGCTACTTGTCTCGGCCCTGCCTTATTTTCAGACCAATGATGAATACGTTACTCTTTCGAATTATTTGAATGCCGAAAAATATCTTTATTCAAGATCTCAATTAGTCAAAGAGATCAGTGAGAAATCTGAAAAAGATTTTTCAGCAACTTATCCCTGCTCTTTTCGTCTCACTAATATTCAACTTTTGAGTCCTGCCATTCATCTGATTTGCCGACAACTCAGTCAGTCTTTTAAGAAGACCGTCTTTTGCAACCTCTATTTTACCCCTGGCGTAGAGCGAAACTGCTTTGATTATCACTCGGATATTCAAGAGACCTTTGTCATTCAACTGAAAGGTTCCAAGGAATGGAAATTCCCTCAAGATAAGAATGAAGATATGATACGCTTCGTTAAGGATCTCACTTTTAATAAAAAAGATGTCGTTGCAGGCCGAGAAAAGACAATTCTCTTAAATCAATGGGATCAGTTATACGTTCCTTATGCGCTTGCTCACGGAGTAGAAATTAAGGGAAATGGGCCTTCGCTACATTTAACTTTTGCTACGCTTGAAAATCAAATTAAGACGATCACGAATCATTTTGTGACAGAATTGCTTTCACTGGCGGACTTGCAGGATCAGCAATATGAAAAATTTGAACTTAATGAAGTAAGGGCGATCATTGGAAGGCTCAAAAAAGCTTCTTTTTCGCTTAAAGCAGATGAGGTGTCTGCGAAAATTATTAACGAAGTTTTTTTGAATGATTTAAAAGCATCGAAATATGGTCGCCTATACCCTCAGCAAAGCTAACTTTGTCTGAAGTGTTAACATATAAGAGTCATGCGAATCGACATAGTTCCAGTATTTAGAATAGTTTTCCTGAATAAATCCTTCCACAAATGCTTGAACAGTTTTATTGCCACTGTACCTTGAAAATTGAAGCATGCGGAAAACTTCATCCAGCTCTAATTTCTCAAACAGATGATTGAGTTCTCCCGCTTTCAAGGGAATTGCTTCCATTAACGTCAAAAGCCTCAGGATATACGAATAATCAGTACGATTTTTGAGTCTGAAGCCTGGATAATAGAAAAAATGATTGGAGATTTTTAAAGAAGGCAAAAGCTGAGCAACTAAAAGACTAAATTGACCACCTTGATACCTTGAAAGAAGATGAACTGTATTCTCTTCTATCATTCGAGGCTTATGTTGCTCAATACGCATCGAAGATGTTGCAACAAGCTCCCCCACATCTGCCCAATCATTAATAGTATTAGTGGGATTGAACGAGAAGCTGACTTCAAATGGTGATCCTATAAGAGGAATGAAGCAGCCCCAAAAGGGATGATCATGAACTTCAGTACCGATCTGATCCATATACATGAGTGTAATAAAAAAAGTGCCATTGTTGACAAGGGTGAGATTAAATTTTCCAAATGCCTTGGGGCCATAATATTGAGAAATGCTCTGTGCCCTAGGCATCAAGCTCTTAAGATTATCCAAACCTTGAAAGTTGAATGGTTCAAAGACACTTAGAATATCATAAACTTTATGGGGAAAGTCTGCTTTAGAATCACTCTCAATGATAAGCCTCTCGAGGGCGAGAATTTGTTTTAAGAAAGGATCTGAATCTGTCATAATCAAAAGCATCATGCATTTTCATTCTGAAGGCAAAGAGAAAATAGGTCTTATCGTACGAGAAGTTGCAACTCAATGGGTTAGCTGCGCCCATATTAACGAGGGCCTCAAACTGGCCTATGAAAATGCCTCAAACATTGAATTTTTCGAACTCTATTCCAAAAACTCCCATGAGATTGTGGACCGAATAATTAATTCTCAGATCAATTGTCTCGTGTTTCTTGACCATCAAGTTCGCCCACTGGAAATCTTAAGGAACAATGATCTCATTGAAGCAATTAAAAAACGCAAAATGAGAGTCATCTTCCATATATATGGGTGTTTTGTAGACCGCCTAGTTGAGTTCCACACTCTGCTAAATTTACTGGAAGATCAAGACGTTCATTTTATAGCGGCTTCGCCAAAACAAAAGCAGCTTGCAGAGTACTCTTTCGTTTTACCTGAAGGCTCAGTTCACTACATCCCATTTCCTGTCAAAGACATACAAACAATCCATCCCAAGCAATCTGATCTCAGGGACCATTTAGGACTTCCAGTTCAGGGCAGAATGTTTCTCTACACCGGACGAATATCTACTTATAAGAACGTCGAACTCGTGATGAGTCTATTGGCAGAAATACGGAAATCGAATAATGATTTGTTCTTTGTTTATGTAGGTTCGTTTGATCAATATGACTCATTTTTGGCAAATGACAAAATGAGCAACCAAGCGATTATTAATGCAAAAATTCTAAATCAAATTGATCCCAATTCTTCATGGTGTTTTTATCGTGCTCATGTGTCTGAAGAGGAATTAACCAATTATTATCAAGCAGCAGACGCCTTTATATCTTTGTCCACTTGCAGAGGAGAAGATTTTGGCATGTCGGTTCTTGAGGCATCCTCATTTGGTCTTCCCTGCTTTCTCACTGACTGGGGTGGCTATAGTGGTTTTGCCGAACTTGCTCAAACATATTTGGCTCCCGTATCATTTGAAAAAGATGATATTAACATTTCAACTGAAGCGCTTTCCAAAATGATCGGTGCCTTTGTCCCCTCTACATTTGAGGAAAAAAAAGAAAAAAACAAACAAGTATTAAGCATGTTTGGTCAAAAAGAAACAAGTGTTAGGATCAAAGAATTACTAAAATGTAAAAACGCCAATGCCCTTGGCGTTAAGAAAGACTTATTAATGGAAAGACAATTCCTTAAAAAAGCAAAAAGCTGGGAAATTTTCATGAAAATGAAGGAGCTTTATGGATTTTATGCAAGTTAGCTTGAAAAATCATTTAAATACGCTCGCCCTGCCGGAGTATCAAAACGTGCCGCTTCTGACTTTTCCCGAGTATCATGATTTTCAAAACTATGGAAAATACGTGGGAGAATGCCCATTAGTTTTTTCTTTCGAATCTTTATACCAAAATCCACAAGGCTGGATGGAGGTAATGGATGGTTACCTATTTCTTGTCAAACTCCTGTATTCAAAAAAATCACTCAGGACCCAAAGCATCTTACCTCGCCAATCACTCAAAATACTTCCTTCTTCTATGGAAGGATTTCATTATTCGCACTTCTCCTATCAAACAAGAAAAACTTCTTTAAATACTGACCCATACGTATTTATGGACTACTACGAAAACCTCACCGATAAATCATGTCTCAAAAGAAACTTAGATGAGATCACGCTACTTTGTTCGCAAAACAAAAACGTAACACTTGTTCTAAATACTTACCTTAATATGCAAGGAGCAGATAAGAACCTTTCTTCTCTATTCCTTGGGATAAGAACACTTCCTTCAAATTGCACTCTCCTCTCATTAGCAGAATACAATGGTATTTTGAACATGGAAGGAGCAACAATGCACTATCTATGCGATGAGGATGTCCAGACGCGCTCTATTTGGCAAGAACTCACGATTAATAAAAATGGAGTGATAAGAAACGAGAAGATATCTCATGATGATAAGCTGATTCATTCTTTCCACATCTACCCAAATGTTAAAAAAGAGATATACTTTCACAAACCACTCTCGAGAGCACTGAATGACCACCAAGAAGTAGAGCTTAAAAAAATCGTTAGCTCCTTATCAAACCCATCAGATCTCTTAGATAAAAACTACCACCGATTGATTAAAGACATTATTAACCATGAAGGATCTCATCATGAGCTTTAAATTAAAAGAAACTGTCATGTATAAAGAAGATCCGCTAAAAGTTGGGATACTTTTTTCGATCGAAAACAAAAATGATCATTTCCTGAAGATAAGGGGTGTCGCACAAACCTTTATTAATAATATGCTTGCAGGTAAAAGTTATGAAGAGACTCGTGAGATCACACTCAGCGAATATAACGTCGCTCCAGATGTTTTAGATCAAGATCTTTTAATCTTAGAAAACAAACTCAAAGAGATTGATTTTATTGTTTCGAAATAAAACATGAGATCAACTTAAAAAAGATTATGATAGGATTTAAGGATGATTCATTTTATTTTTATTATCTCATTATCTCTAATGGTCCAAGCTCAAGGATGGAAAGATTTTCAGCTAAAAACGGGTTGCAGACTTTTTAATCTAAAGGGTGAGCTCCTCAAATCCTTCCCTGGTGATGTTTGCCTATATTTCGAAGACGGGAAACTTCTTACCGCTAAAGATAGCGGCCTTGATCTTTATGAAAAAGGATTCAAGCATCTTTGGCATATTCCAGGACATTTTCATCACGGACTTTCCCTTTCAAATGATAAAAACAAGATCCTTGCGATGGCCTCGGATTTTGCTCCATACAAAAAGCATAAAAAACGAATTGATAAACTAATGGTCATTAGTCTTGATGGCAAAATTTTGCATCAAGTCCTTTCTACGGAAATTTTCAAACTAGCAGGTATGAAGACACATCTAAGGCGCTCGGGAACAACAGACTTTGAAATGAGTCATTTTAATAGTCTGTTCGAAATTCCGACCATCACTAAGACAGAACTTCCCTATCTAAAAAAAGGTAACTTTATAGCCAATAGCCGCGATGATGGCCTGTTTATTCTGAGCTCGGATTTGCAAACAGTTGAGTTCTCAAAAGTATTAACTCAATCAGTTCTCCATCAAATTCATGATGCTCAAATTTTAGAGAATGGGAACCTACTTGTTTTTAACAATCTTACTGTCGGTCCAACTCAAGAACTTGAGTTTTCATCTGTTCAGGAAATTGATCTCACTTCAAATAAAGTCGTTTCTGAATTTACAACAACTCCCAAAGCCGCTTTTTATTCGAAACACGGGGGAGCGGTTCAAAAGTTAGATGAAGATCACTTGCTCATCTCTCACAGTTTTACGGGGACATTTATTTATTCCAAAAGCAAAAAAAAATTCGTGAATGTCATTTCTTCTACCCATTTGGTAGATGGGAAGCCATTTCCCACACTTAAAGTAAGGCTTTATGACTTACGTCGATTTTTATCTTTCTGGGAATAGAGATCTTTTTAATTAGCCTAACGTTTCGTTTATTTTCCGCAACGCTTTAAACACATTTTTGTATTTTCTTTTTGAAATTTGAGAATTTCCACATCGTCTTCGGGCGTGAAGCCAAATTGCCCAACAAAACCCTCAAGCTGTCTTTTTGATTTATCCCAGCCATCATAGAAATTTTCAGAACCATCAAGTTTTATCGAAACAAATACACCGCAATTGCGCTGCTGATCTTCATACTGATGGTTGTCCAGGATACAGAGCTTAACCATGTCTTTTTCTTCAATTACGTTATACACATTCACCACATGAATGAAGCCTGGTTTTTTGAGATTACTGAAAAAGATCTTCGGCGTATGATTCACTGAAAGCTTTTCCTTTACTTCACTTAAGAAGCTAAGAAGCTCCTTTTTTTTCATCAGCCCTTTGAAGCCTTTGAGTGATGCCCCAATGGATCTTAGTCTGAGAGCTTTGTCGGCCCACTTCCAAACCACTTCATCTTTCAAAAGCTTTTTAATCTCTTCATCAGAACTAAATTCACGCAAATTTGAAAACCCGGGAATCACTTCGGCATTCCCTCGCATAATACTTTTGATTTTTTTCTTATAAAAAGATTCATCTTCAAGTCTTAAAGCAGGTTCAAAATAGGCGAGGTAATTAAAATTTCGGCTCACACTTGAGTGACCCCAGCAATAACCTACAGTTCTTTGAATGTGGTCAGCGAAGTCTTTTCTTTCATTTAAAAAAGACAGAAGATTTTTTCCAGAATCAGGAATCATTCGTTTTCGGCCAAAAGAGAGAATTCTTAAATCATCAAAACATTTTTCTTCACACGTAAGGTTACTGGTCTTGAGCTTAGATTCATCTTTAAAAGCTTTTACCTTTGCCTGATAGGCCTTCTCTTTAAAGGGTCTGGTAATGCCCCAAATAATTTCATCTGGAAGTTTTAAGAGATTAATTAATGTCCCGTAGGCCATGACATACGTCTGATTCAGGCCCTGGGCCTTGGCATTCGAAATCATGAGACTGAATAAACAGCAAAGTAATATTTTAGACATGTGAGGGCATGATAACTTAATTCGAAGTAGAGACGCCTTGAAATGAAAACTCTTCCAAGGCCGTCTAGAAACTAGTCACGTCTGGTGCAATTCATATCATCCCAAACCACAAAGAAGGGAGCGTTTACGTGAAGGCGGCCAGTGAGTTTTTCAGGAAAATCAAGCATATCCTGAGTTTTGAAGGTCATATCGATCGGACCGAGTTGAGGATAAAAGTGATAGATGGTTTTTACCCCACTCTTTTGTACCGATCCAGCATAACCCATGGCAAGCACCCCAGTGTAGTCCCGAAACCACATGCTAGTTGATGTATCACCAGTAATAGTGATGTCCACATCGTATTGGCGAACCTCACAGGAGTAATCGGCTGAGCGGGCCATGGCAAAAGAAGACAGCGAAACAAGAAGAGTTATAAGGAGTGTTTTCATGAATTGTTTTTAGCCCAAATCCCCTGAAAACACTAGGGAGCTTGTAAAACATCCCCTGAGCTTTCTTATGATTACCAGAAGTTACTGGAATTAGGATGGCTTAAACCTATGATAAGCATAACTTCTTCTCATTATACCAATTAAGAGAAGTCCCATAAATTGGCCCCAGACGAATAACACACTCAGGGAGACCAAATGAAAAAGATTCTTATCGCAGCTATGACAATTTTAACTATGAATGCTAGGGCGGGAACAATCATTCACGTTCCCTACCCTGAGCACCAAGAACTCTTCTATGGAACCATTGGCCGAATTGAACCACAAATAAAAGCTGCCCTCATGCAAAAAGCAATCGAGGTATGTCAGACTCAAGAAAATATCGCGGCGATTTCTAACGTCGAAGCGAAGTTTTCCCTCGATGTCATTGAACTTAAAAACCCTATTTTTAAAGGCAGCTACCCACTGGGATCGGCCAGTGCAGTGGTTGACTGCCGTCAAGAATTCTAGTCTCTGGTTTTCTTAAAATAAAAGAACACGGGAATACCAGAAAGAATGAAACCTAGACCAATCATGGTTGATTTCGGAGAGGTATAGACCGTGTTTATTAATAACAGTACACCCATGATGATGAACACAGCGGGAAGAACTGGGTATCCAAAAGTTTTATAATCACGCTGAATGTTGGGACGAGTTTTTCTCATTTTAAAAACAACTCCCGTCACCATGGCATAAAAAATCCATGCTGAAAAAACCACGTAGTCTGTGAGCTGATCAAAAGTTCCACTCATGGCAAGCATGATTGAGACACAGGCCTGAGTTAATATGGAAGCCACTGGCACCAGTGTTTTACTATTCACGTCCCCAAGTTTTTTAAAGAAGAGTCCATCACGGGCCATGGCATAAGGAACTCTCGCCCCAGTCATAATGGAGCCGTTCATCGCACCAAGTGCAGAGAAAACAAAAGCCGCCGATAAAATGGTGACCCCAGAGGTTCCTAAAAACGTTAAAGCTGCTTTAGTTGCAACAGGCAGAGCATCAGGAAAATTGCTCGAGCTTGAAGTCAGGATTTCAGAAAATGGAAGAGCGTAAAAATACGCCACGTTCGTGAGGGCATAGATGACTAAAATAATTAATAGACCAATTCCAAAAGACAGGGGAATATTTTTTTTCGGATCTTTAATTTCTCCCGCTACCATTGAAAGATTATTCCATCCATCATAGGCCCAAAGAGCTGCCAGAACGGCCGAACCAAAAGCTGACCAACCGATAAACCCATCAACTCCGGGAGCCGACTCACCTAAGTGAGACCAGCTAACGTCTTTAGCGAAAAGAAAAATCCCAACCGTAATTCCAAGAATCATGAACAACTTTAAACCAGTCATAAATGAATTGAGTTTTCCACCGAAGGCGACACTGAAACAATTGAGAAGAGAAAAAAAAGTGATTAGTAAAACCGAAGCCACTACTTTGCCGCCCATGAATTCAAGATCAATCATTCCACTGGCAAAAGTCACAGCTCCAACGGCATAGGCCGCAATTGATCCGGGAGAGCCAATCCAAAATCGCATCCATCCGTAGAGAAATCCCCACATCTCGCCGTAGCCTTCTTTAAGGTAGATATACTCTCCACCAGCGTCTGGCATAATTGATCCAAGCTCCGCATAGGCCAGAGCTCCCGTCAATGAAAGTGCTCCCCCTACTACCCAGGCCACTAGAACCCAAGTCGGATTCCCCATGGTTTGTGCCATTGTTGCGGTTTTTAAAAACACTCCTGTACCAATAATTGTACCCACCACTATTGCGATGGAATCAGTCAGTGTTAGTCCGCGGACAAGCTTATTCATGAGAATCCTTTTTTGTATTCTCATAGAAGACCGCAGGTGCTCGGAAATTGTCAAGAAATGGAATGAGAAGTTGTGTAAAGAGCACCCCTGAAGGAGTGCTCTTTAAGAATGAAAATTAAGCTTCGCGAATGACGTATTTGTCTTTTCCGTCATCGACCATTTCTTTAAGTTCTTTACCAACTTTAAAGAAAGGAACTTTCTTAGGACTTACCTTCACTACTTTACCTGTCTTAGGATTTCGTCCCTCGTAGGCCTTGTAGTTACGGTTAGCGAATGAACCGAAACCTCTGATCTCAATACGCTCATCATCGAAGAGCGCTTGAATCATGCTATCAAAGCAAATGTTTACGATCTTCTCAGCTTGATGATGAGGAAGGTTCGCTTGTTTTTCTATCACCGCAATCAAATCAGCTTTTGTCATGTCCCACTCCTTGTATCAGGGTCTACAGATGTTTATGATTTTGAGAGCTTATCGGTCACATGCAAAAATAATTTAGTCTCTGCCTCAAACTCTCGGCGACTCTCCCCCTCGCCTCCCCCTACCAAATAGACTTAACAGGCTGAATCTACTAGATTTTCAGACAAATTATCTTTTTCCTTTAGGGGGGAAGATAGAATAGCTTAAGAAATAGAGTAATCGACTCGATAAGTCGTTGAGGATTAAGGATTATGGTCTCACGATTGAACATCAAAAATTTGAAGGCAGCTTGCCTTGGTATTATGAGCATCCTGCTCGTGGGATGCCAGGACACGATTCCTAATCGTGCTTTGGTCGATAATGCCGCTCAAACCACTGGTGGAACAACTGGTGGCGCAAGTGGTGACACAACTCCCGTTCGACCTGATAATGCTGTGAAATTCAAACCGACATTTTGTGGATGTAAAGATGGCAAGGCCATTACCTATGGAAACTGTGGATCGTACTGCGTTGGTAAAAATACCAACGGTGCAGGGATTCTTTATGCAGACTTTAATTTAACCGAAGACATTACTCTCAATACAAAACTAGTTAACTTAAAAGGCTGGTGTAATAATTCTCTGTCAGACACCAATACCAATCCCAAGTGTGTTTTAAAGGCCAATGACGATGAAGGCGGATCTTTTAGCCTTGATGTTATTGCTGGAGCTACCGCTAACTCTTTGACTATTATTATCGATAAACTTTTAGAAGATAAAGCTTATGTCTTAACTCTGGTTGAATCAACTTCGGGTGCAAAATCTGATTCTATTCAAATCATTAAATACTCGGCAGACATTCCTCTACCGACTTTGGGCCCGCTTAAAAATGCTCCCATTTCTCAGTACACATGTATTAATAGACCACCATCAGTCGATACCACGACGGGCGAAACATACTTTGATGCTGCCTTCAGAGTTCACTTTTATTTTTTACCACGAGTTCCACCAAATCCAATTCCGGCCGGATCAGATATCGTTTGTCATGACTTCATGAATCCTTTGTATGGCGCTATTGATGACATTCTTTTCCCAAGACTGGAGCAACTGCCTGGAGTGTTTAATCTTTGGGACAATACTGATCCTCGCTTTTATGATAATAATGGAAATAAAAATGATGATGTGAATGATATCATTATTCAAAAAGCCAAGAACTTTGGAGCGAGCACGATTGCTGCATCTACTCGCTTTTTTGAAAAATTCCCTGTTATGACAACTGATCAAACCACGACTCAGGCAGGAGGAAATCCCTCTATTGCTAAGTCTATGGGTTACTACATGTCTCCTTGGATCGATCAAACAAGCTTTCGTTCTTATTGTTTGAA
Source organism: Bacteriovoracaceae bacterium (assembly GCA_947448095.1). Lineage (GTDB taxonomy): Bacteria > Bdellovibrionota > Bacteriovoracia > Bacteriovoracales > Bacteriovoracaceae > Peredibacter. Next base: position 12,017 of record CANFNN010000067.1, read on the forward strand.
CTCAAGTCACTACAATAGTGCTAACCCGCTCTTTAAGGCCATGCGAGATGTTATTGGCGTGGATATGGA
>CANFNN010000068.1 GCA_947448095.1 Bacteriovoracaceae bacterium
TCAAGAGTGACGCCGACTTTTTTATCCGCATCAGCCAGACTTACTAATCCCTGATTCTTGTAAAAGTTTTCAGACAGTTTCGCGGCCATAATGACCGGAATATTTTGTTTTAATTTTTCAATCACATCAGAAAGAGTTCTCACCTCTTCAAAGCTTTCGACCTTCACCACTCCTTCCTGACAATTTGCAGGAAGCGGAATCTGAGTCTCGTTGAGATCCATTCCTTTGGTTTGATAGGAGCAATTATTTTCAGTGGGAATATCGATTGATTTATTTTTTTGAGAGTAGCGGTAAGCACTATTGACCCAAGAGCCTTTTTTGTCGCAAGGACTATTCTGACAATCGGGCTTACTCGCCCAATAAAAATACTGCTCTGATAAATCATGCTCAAATTTATTTTGTACCAAAAGCACTTCCAGGGCCCTGATGCCCGCAAAAGCAGAACAGGTAGGACGAGCAAACTGGTCCCTGATCGGAACTAAAAAAGCACCATTTACTATCGAAACTTCAGGCAATGCAGGGATAACTTTTTTCTCAATGATCACTTCTTTTTTGACAGGAATTTCAAAAGTGTTTTCCCGGTAAACTTTGATTCGTCCAAGGAATAGGTCTTGCTCCCTTTGCCACATTTTTCTTTGATCAATAACTTCTTGTTTCCAGCCGTCTCGAGTTTTTTGATCCTCGAGCTTTAAGCGGTCCATATCAGAGAGATTTTGATTTTGTAGGTCTGCGATTTTTTCATTTTTATTATTTTGCGCAATTAAAGCTTTATTGCGGGCACGCGCCTCGGCAACAACTTGCTCTCCTCGAGTCATGGGTTTAGGCCCAGGAAGAGACTTTTCGACGTAATCACCCATTAATTTTAATTGCCCGAGGATCGCCTGATACTCAGGGGCCGTCTGGTAAGAGGAATCCCCTGCCACACTACTCAGGACTCCGGCATAAGATTGAGAGATAAATAAAACGACGACTATGAATTTATACATTTTTTCTCTTTTCATCTAAAGCAATTGAAACAGTCATATCCCCCAGAACATTCACGACCGAGCGCCCTCGACCTAAAATCCAATCAACAGTCAAAAGCATGGGAAGAATTTCAGTTGGAAGGCCCACAGTAGTAAGAACAAGGGACAGCGTAATGAATCCAGCTTCAGGAATTCCTGCAATTCCGATTGTCCCCATAACACAAATAAGTGCCGCTGTTAATTGCGTAGTCAGATCCATATGAATCCCTGCAGCTTGCGCCACAAAGAAGACCGCCATGCCTTCATAAAGAAGAATCCCATCATTATTAAGATTGGTCCCGACACAGGCCCCAAGGGTAGAAGCTTTCTTGGAAACTTTTAATTCTTCTAAACTTTTAAGCGTTAACGGAAGAGTGGCAAGACTAGAATTCACTCCCCAGGCATAAACCAGTGTTGAGCGAACTTTTCCCCAAAAATAGCGCAGAGGGATTCCCTTATAAAGTAGCCATCCCTGATAGACGATAAAAACATGGAGAAATAATCCGGCCATTCCTACCGCCAAATACTGACTTAATCCTTTAAGTGGCTCAAAGCCAAACTCCCCCACCGTTTTCGCTACTACCCCAAATACCGCTAGTGGCACTAAGTGCACGAGCCACGTCAGAGCAACTTCAAACATTTTTGTCATGACAGATAAAAAGTGAGTGAATTTCTCGATAATCCGTTTTTCCTCTTCATTTGCATGCGTGCGCACTTTGCGAAGAGCAAAGCCCAGAAGAAGGGCCACAAAGATTAAGCTGATTACAGCATTATCAACAAAAGGACGCATGAAGCTTTCGGGAAAATAAGCAATGAAGCTTTCGATGAAGTTAATTTTTTGGCCAGCGTATTTTGCTAGCTGGGCCGGAGTGGTGATGGAGCTATGAATTTGCGAGAGACTCTCCCCCGCTCTAAAGATTTGCGAAAGACCAATCCCGATGGTGAGAGCACAAATCGAATTAAAACTTGTGATCATGATCAGCTTACTTCCCATTTTTCCAGAAATTTCTGAGGTTAAAATGGAGCTTAAAATCACAAAAAATAATAAAGGAGTGGCAGCCGCTTTAATTAAAGTAATCACCACTTTGCCTACCTCTCCCAAAGCCCCAAGACTTGTACCAAAGATTTTTCCCACCACTGCTCCAAGAATTAAAGCGAGGATAATCTGAAACGACAGGTTCTTAAGGATCTTAGGCATGATCTTCCTTTTCAAATTGAGAGATAAGCTTAAATTATGGTAGGAAAAATTTAAACTGTCACGAGTCAACTCACTGGAATAATGGGCCGAGATTGACTATTGAGAAACCACCCCCATCTTTAGCTCTAACCAGAGGTGGGTATGCAGCTGCAGTTAACAAAAACTTTATTATCAAAAAAGCCCTCGTCCCAAAGTCTTTTTGTGGGGCTCGTTAGTTATTTCGTTTTATTGATGGTCTTCATTATTGATAATCAGGCGCTCTCGGCCAATGGCTACCAGGTTTATGAAAAAGGTCAGTACTGGAAAGCTTTTACGACCACTTTAATGCACGGAGATTTTGTTCACCTTGGACATAATACAATGTTTTTTGTTACTTTTGCGGTGCTGCTTAATTTCTATTTTGGGTTTTGGATTTTTCCCATTCTCAGCTTCCTTGTGGGAGGGTTGATTAATTTGATTGCCCTGAAAGTCTATGGTCCAGAAATTTATCTAGTCGGCATTTCGGGCGTGATTTATTTTATGGCGGCGTTTTGGATGACTCTCTTTGTGGGGATAGAAAGACAGATGAGTCTCTATAGGCGCCTGATGATCACCACGGGAGTTTCACTCATTCTGTTTTTTCCTGATGCATTTGTTCAAAATGTGAGTTACCTCGCCCACGGGCTGGGCTTTGGGATCGGAATCATATTGGGTGGAATCTATTTCGGATTGAAAAGATCCGATCTCCGCAAACATGAAGTGTGGATAGAAAAAGCTCCAGCGAATTATGATTTGGAAGAATACATTGATCAATTAGAAAAAGAAAACTGTGGCGAGTGCCACAGTTAAGTTACCACCATTTTTTAACCATGCGGATACTCTGACCTTTAGCTTCTGAAATGTATAAGTTTCCATTGGCATCGAAGGCGAGGCCTTCGGGCCCACCTAACTGAACGGGATTATTCACCGGATCAAGACCTCCGTACCCCATTCCTATCCCCTCGTCTTCATCGTATTTCTGACTTCTCCCTCTGAAAATAGGAGTTCCAAGACCTGGATTATTTCTGTTACCAACGTAAAGACTAAGGCTTCCGCTTCCTGCTCTGGCATAACAAATCACACTTTGAGTCGCAAACTGAGTCGTTAACGGACCGATGAATCGACCATTAGCAAAACAGACCTGATCGTTATTAACGGCCACAGCATTAGCAAAGTTTGGACCTGGAGCAAGCGAAAGAGCTTCTACCGAATACGCTCCAACAATCGTTCCGAGAATCGATCGCGGTGTACTTGAAGTATTCACATATTTTAAAAGTGAGGTTGCTGAGCTGGTGCTATCGATTATAAAAAAGTTTCCAGGATAGAGTGTGTCCATTTCTAAATCCCAAGGATTCGTAAAACGGGCCGTGGCAAGTGACCCACTGGTTGTGCCTGAAGTTCCACACAATCCGGCAAACATCGAAATAATTCCTGAACCATCAATTTTATGAATACAGTGATCAGTGTAAGAAGCTACGTAGAGAATATTTCCTGGACCATCTGAACCAAGCCCAGAGGGATTGTTAATCGGAGTAATTACTGCTGGTTGATTATTAAACAAGGCGAAGTTTGCTCCAGCCCAGGTTGTTGCGGCCTGAATACCGGCAATAACATTGGTTTTACCCGCATCCGTATCAGTCCCTACTACATTTTCAATATCACCATAAGAATTCAGTGTACGGATAATATTATTGAAAGCGCCACCATTACCTAAAATACTGTCAGCAAAGATTGGAAATTCAGATCCGGCATACTTGTGAATATCAATGTCATGAGGACCTCTCATACTTAACTGCAATGGGTTTGCCTGGTTAATTTGATCGGCATAGGTTCCACTTCCAATGAGGGTATCCACAACTCCTGTTGCAAGACTAAGGGAACGGATTCTGTAGTTGAGTGAGTCAGAAATGAGAAGTCTGTTGTTGGTGGAATCATACTTAATCGTCTGGGGTGTATTAAACTGAACATTTTGCGCCTGAAGTGTCGGCGACTCGTTATAGCCAGCTTTCGGGATAGAACCAATTGCTGTGGCCACAGTTCCGTTGGCAGTAATAGCCGGCGTCGCCGCATTATCATCAATAATGAGAGATCGAATTCGACTATTACCATAATCAGAAACGTACAAAACCCCACCATCAAGAGCGATGTCCCAAGGAGAATTCAAAGAGGAGCCTTTCCCCCCAAGCAAGGTACCATTATTATTGGCAGCACCTGACATGTTATTAAGACCAAAAACTATTCCCGCATTGTAAGCTGGAACAGCTCTGTTCCCAATGGTGATGGTTGAAGCACTTTGATTGATAAAGACCACTCTATGATAAGTAGTGTCACTGACAAAGAATCCTTTAAGCACTCCACTGACACGATACGGTTGAACCCCTCTTAATGCACCAAATTGAGTCGTTGTGGTAGTTCCATAATAACCAAGCGGATTGGCACACCAAGTAGCTCCATTGAGACCACCAGAAATAGTTTTGATATTTCCACCGGCTATTGAGAATGAATCAAGTAAATTGACCGTGCCATTACCCGCAGGGTTTAAAACTCTTAAACGACAAGTATTAGTCTCAGTAAAATAGAGTAACTTATCAACCGGATCAAAGGCTAACCCTCCAACTTGACCAGTGAATGCTGTTCCAGGAATAGCACCATCAGAATAAGGAGTTCCCGCGCCGGTAGCGACAACAACAAAAGCTGTTGGAGCAGTCGTAGCAAAGGCACTGGCCGATGAGAGATCCAAGTTTCTGAGGACAGAGTTATTGTTACAGGTGGCATACAGCTTATTAGGAGCACTCGATGTATCCACTTCTACGTCGAGTAAATTGGTGGAGGCTCCACACCCTAGAACGGCAGCACTAGGTAAAACGGAAGCACTAGATGAGGCATTATTAAATTGGATCCTTAAAACTCGATTGGCACTAGACTCACCAATATAAAGATTCGTCACCATCGATGAACCAGTTCCACTAGTTGTATTCGTTACACCTGTAGGAGTGTTAAGAAAAAAGTTTCCTAGTTGAGTAGTCGTCAAAGTTCCAAAGCTGGCAGCTGCTGAAATTGTCGTACTAAAACCTGGAACACCTATAATTGATTTTATACTATTAGCAGGGATTGTGTAAGGCCCAAGCTGAAAGCTCGTAGCTTGTCTATTCCAGTACCAGACAACGTGCATTCCCATATCGGTTATAAAGATATTATTACGGGTTAGGCCAAGATTATGGACTGACATCATTGAGGGATGGATTCTCACTTTAGAGGAGTTGCCCGCAATGGTTAAATCAAGCTCATCCCCTATCCCGGGCATACCGGCCAAGGTACAAATTTCCCCAGGATCAAGATCATTACATGCCTGACTAAAGTAATTTGCATTGAGCGAATATTGCGTAGAACTTGATTCTCCGTGAGAATCGGTAACGTTGAGCGTGAAATCATTATTACCAACGAATGTTGTACCTGAGGTAAAGGACGCAGAGAACGTCCCTGTCGCCAAAGGCAACGTGACTGATGATAGTCCACAAGTACTAGGTGTCGAGCATGACGCCACTCCACGCGATATAGTCGATGTAAAAGTATCTGATGAATCTGAAACGAGAGCAGAAAGTACTGTCACAGTTCCAGAGTTTAACTTTTTTAAACTTGACGGCGTAATAGATGTAATTTGTGGTTTTTGGTTTTTGTAAACGGTCCAACTTCTATCGGCCGGTAATGCGGGATTATTCGAGGATGAGCTATCTGTGAGAACAACGGCAACTGTCTGATCGCCATAAACAAGATCAGAGGAGCTTAAGTTGAAGCTACTTTCAGTAACGTTGGATTCCGTTAGTTTAAGTACATCAGGAAAACCTGTGCGCTTAATGGTCCATCTGAACGTATAGGGCGGAATTCCAGTTGAAGCACGAGCAGTAAACGCCTTGGTACTTTCTGTCGACAGAACTACAATATTACTTCCAGATGGGCTGGTCGTACCGAGTGACTCTTGGGCAGGGTTAGTGACGTTAAAGGCCCATGAGAGAGAATAAGTTTCATAGCCATCATAACCTTTAAAGGTCATGGTATGAGATCCAGTAGTTGAGCAATCAGGAATATAATCAAGACGGCCATAATTTGGGTTTGATGAAACAGTCACTGCTGGAGGATTATGTACAATCGGCACACCATCCAACTCCCAAGACTTGGTGATGGCATCATAATCTGCATCGATCACAGTTGTATCAAAAGTAATAGCAGCAGCAGAACAATTTACACTTGCACCGGTCAAAGAAGGAGCATAAGCCACGGATGTTGGGAGTGCATTCCGCCTGATATTAAAGGATTTCTCATCGTATGAAACTGAATTAGAACCTTTCACTTTTAAAACATGATTACCAACGGACAGTGTTGACCCATCTAAAATCAAATAAGGTGTGGTGCTTGACTGTAAGACGGTCGTATTATCAAGTTTAAATTCATAGTTAACAACTCCTGCACCATCAACAATTGAAACAGCAAAAGTAGCATTGGTTGCTCCAGTTAAAACTACGGGACTGACCGTTGGAGTAAAAGTGGATATCTGAACATTACCCGGAGGAGTTGGAGGATTATTTACTGAAGCAGTCCAGGACTGGGTGTATGTCTCATATCCGTCAAAGAGAGACAGTTCAAAAACATGGAAACCAACTTTGGTACAGTCGGGGGTATAAGTCATGGTGGTAGCACTAGCCGAAGAAGAAATAGAGGTAAAAGACGTTGAGGGAACAACAGGAACATTATCAAGTTTCCATGTCACTGAAACAGCATCCATGTCAACATCAGTGAAGCTTGCGCTTAAGGCAAGACTTCCACCCGAGCAACTCATCGTATTGCCTGTTAGTGCAGGATTATAAGTAGAGATAGAGGGAAGAGTATTTTTTCTCAAATTGAATATCTTTTCATCTTGAGAAGTAGCATTTCTTGCAACGACTTTTAATGAATGATAGCCAGGAGTCAGAGTGGAGCCTAAAACAGATAAAAAAGAAGTCGCACTTGATTGTAACATTGTTGAGTTATCAAGAAGAAAATCATAACTAACAGCACCTGCACCATCGGCAATGGTTAGTCCAAATGTTGTCGATGAAGACCCCGTTAAAACAACAGGAGTAACAACAGGAGTAAAAGAAGTAATGGCAACACTGCCAGGAGGTGGCGGAGGATTATTCACAGTAAATGACCAAGTCTTCTGTGTTGTCTCATAACCATCAAAAACTTTAAGAGTAAGAGTATGACTTCCAGCTTTGGTACAATCAGGAGCATAAACAATTTCAGAATAAGGAGTAATAGTTGTAACTGTAGTGAAAGCAGTAGATGAATTAACAACTTGAGAATCTAGCTCCCAAGTTGAAACAAAACTATCACTGTCAAAATCATTCATGATTCCACTAAAAGCCAAGGAGCCTGTTCCACAATTTAAAGAAGCCCCCGATACCGCAGGATTGAAAGTAACGATGGAAGTAGGACTGTTCTTTCTGACAGTGAAAGACTTCTCATCGAAGGAAATGGAATTAGAAACCTTAACCTTTAAAACATGCGTCCCGCTTGAAAGGGAAGATCCATCCAAAATTAAATAAGGCGTCGTGCTTGTTTGCAAGACCGTAGTATTATCCAGTTTAAATTCATAATTAACAATTCCCGCGCCATCAACAATCGAAACTGCGAAAGTAGCACTAGTTGCTCCAGTTAAAACAACTGGACTTAAAGTTGGGGTAAAAGTCGAAATCTGAACATTCCCTGGAGTTGGCGTTGGATTGATAACTGAAGCAGTCCAAGTCTGCGAGAAAGTTTCATAGCCATCAGACAGTGTGAGTTCAAAAACATGAAAGCCAACTTTCGAGCAATCAGGAGTGTAAGTTAATGCAGATGCACTGCCAGTAGAAGAAACTGATGTAAAAGATGTAGAAGGAACGACTGGAGCATTGTCAAGCTTCCAGCTAACTGTAACAGCATCGGTATCGATATCAGCGAGGCTGGCGTTCAGAACGAGACTACCACCAGAACAACTAATGCTACTACCAGTTAATGCAGGAGAGAAATTAGAAATAGATGGTGGTGTGTTTTTTCTTAGATTAAATGTTTTTTCAGCTTGAGATGTTGGATTACTTGCGACAACTTTTAAGGAATGAAATCCGGGTGTTAATGTTGACCCAAGGATTGAAAGAAATGAAGTTGCACTTGACTGTAATGTAATCGAATTATCAATAATGAAATCATAATTAACGGACCCTGCTCCATCAGCAATAGTTACTCCAAAAGTGGTTAAAGAAGTACTGGTTAAAACAACAGGCGAGAGAACAGGCGTAAAAGAAGTGATTGCGACACTTCCAGGGGGAGGTGGCGGATTATTAACACTAAATGACCACGTTTTCTGAGTCGTTTCATGACCATCAAAAACTTTAAGAGTAAGAGTATGACTACCGGCTTTAGAGAAATAAGGAGCATAAACCAATTCAGAGAATGGTGAAATAGTCGTAGTAGTAGTGAAAGGAGTTGATACATTAACGATTTGAGAATCAAGTTCCCAAGAAGTAACAAAAGCATCACCATCAGTATCACTCATGATACCACTAAAGGTTAATGAACCAGTTCCGCAATTTAGTGAGGAGCCAGTGAGGGCCGGAGTAAAGCTAACAATCGAAGTTGGACTATTCTTTTTAACATTAAATACTTTTTCTGCACTGGATGAAATATTGCTAGCGACAACTTTAATGACGTGACTTCCTGCAGACAAAGAAGAGCCTAACACTTCAAGAAAGGCGCTGTTGCCACTTTGTAAAGTGGTGGTGCCATCTAAAATAAATTCATACGTAACTGTTCCAACATTTCCTGAGACCGTAACTCCAAATACAGCAGATGTAGAATTTGTAAGGATGATTGGATCTAGGACAGGAGTGAATGAAGAAATCTCAACCGCATGAACTGCGCTACCCGTCCCAGCAGGAGCATCTTCTAAATTATTGAAGGCGCCACTGCCAGACTTGTTACATGATGAAACAAGTAACAGGATGAATAAGATAATAAAAAGACGCAAACTCATACAACACCTAAAGTTTGTAAACAATTCCAAATAATAAATTAATTTCAGTTGCCGTAGAATTTCCTGAACCTGCAAGCTGAATATAACGAGTCTCTGCTTTGAAATTAATTTTTTTCGTAAAGTACTTCTCAACTCCTAAAGTTGCCCCAAGCCCAGCGTAGGCATTTTTAACAGATTGAAATTGTCTCTGATAAAAACCTAGTCCTATAAAGGGAGACAAGTCCTGAGTTCTTTTAACATCAAAAAAGGGATCTTTAGCTTTATCGTCATGTGAGAAAGTCAAAGGATAATAGTTGGCTCCTAAATCAAGGCCATAGCCCAAATCAGAGCCAGAATAATCCGCAACCAAGATTGAATAACCGGCGACCATTTCAAAATTATTCAATAATGGATATTGATAACCAATGCGAAAAGCAGAAGGGTTACTTATATTAGTCGTTGCTCCACCTGCTTTCGCGTTTATTGCGAAATAACCACCTGTCAGGCTGATCTTTCCTTCTGAAGCCATAGCGGCACCAGAAAGGAATACTAAAGCGAGAAAGCTAAGCCGAATGCTTATGAGATTCAATCTCTGCTCCTTTATCGTCCTCAACAATATGTTTAGAGAACTCAACCTTTAGATATTTTTGGGCTTCAATCGCCATAAGGTTTTTCCAATGATTTTGTTCATCAAAATTCACCCCTACTTGATCAATGCGCTTCAAATGAGTTGAAAAAACCATTTTTTTCTTATCATCAAGTTTTTCACTTACAATTCGGATATAATTGCGCGAAGAATTAATTAGAACAAGTGCCCATTTCTCGATAGGAAAGGTATCAACCACGATCTTAAGCTTATCTTCTTCAAGTTCAAATACTTTAAAAAACGCTGGCCGAACCTTTAAGATGAACGAGTCCGCTTGTAATGTGTCGTAAATATCTTTTTCATCTTCAACATTAACTCGATCAAGATATGACAAGAGCTCTTTGTCTTTTTTGTAATTCTCAAGCATCTTCACTTGAAACCAAGGCTCAATCTCAAGAGCTTTACGAAGATAGTCTTTAATAATTTTTGGATCAATAACCACATTGGCATTTCTATTCTCTAGCAATTTACCCCATGATCCAGGATAGGCTTTTTTAGCAATTTCAAGCGAGAAAGATTTGGGAACAAGATTAAGAATGATAAAGGCATGTTCAGAATCAATCGTTTTGAAAAAATTAACTGCCTTGTCACCTAATCGCCAAACCTGAATTAAAAGATCTTCCCAATCTCTGTCATTAGCACAAAAGTCTCTTTCACGAGTCATGACATCAAGGGTTTTCATACAAGTCTGATTAATCATGCCAGAGCTAGAAAAAGCTTGTAGCCAGTTAGTGTTTCGGCCCATTTTAAAAATAGTTTTCTGAGATTCTTGAGAGAATTCAAAAATAAGGGAGCCGAGATTTACCGGATTCCCTTGGCACAATGAATCTAAGGCAATCACATCTTTCAAAGTGGGAAATGTTTTACTTTGTTCAATTTGATTAAGCTTGATGTGAACAATGTCGAGCGTCTTAATTGGGTCATGAAAAGTCACATCCCCTTGCACGTCAGTTTTGCCACTGCGAGCTGACGCCTGTGCAGTTGCCGAAGGCATTGAAGGAGTTGGAATTCCTTGAGGTGCATTTGAAATGTTATTTGGGGTTTTAATCGATCCAACACTCCATCTCATCATAAGGCCAAGAAGAATTGCTGCACCAATGAAGCCACCTACGATGTAAAAAATATAATTGGGTGTCGCTTGTTCAGAAACTTTTAGTTTCTTTTCAATTTTCACTTCATCGCGATAGGGAATTAGTCTCAAATAAACAGAAAGCTCTTGCTTGATGTCAGCTAATTTCTGTTCTTCGAAATTTAATGGAACAGAGACGTCAATAAAAACCTTAATGACTCGATTTCTAAGAAAGCTTAAAGATGTAGTCGGATCATCCCATTCATCAACAATCTCTTCAGAATCGGCATCATGATAAGGCAAGTTTTCTTCGCCGTTATTTCCTTTGACCGGGACTCTTCTTAAAGGCTGAATCTTTACCTGGATAAAGAAAGGCTCACCAGGGTATCTCCTTGCAAAATAGCTTGAAGCTTCTTTCACCATTTTATCTTCAAGCTCTATGACTCGAGGATGATCGAGTTGAGGGGCCTGCGAAAAAGCAGAAAAAGAAAACAAACTTACAAGGATGCAAAGAATAAACTTCATAACCAACTCTCTTTTTCGGGCGAAATAACGATAATTACCGTTCTCGAATATTCATTTTTTTCTTTTTCAGTAGCAGTCTTCATTTCTGGAATGAGCTCATCAATAAGGTGCATTTCCCCTGCTCCGGCAATTTCCATACGATTCAGAGGAATGCCTGCGTTCTGCATCGCTCTCATAGCTGAAATTGATCTCAATGCGCTCAGTTCGAGATTGTCCTTGTAGCGTCTATGATTAATTGATGAAACTTTCTTCTTATCCGTAAAACCTTTGATCGAAAGACTATAAGTGCCTGCATAGGGTAAATATTTATCCACAAATTTCTGAAGGATGGCGACACCTTCTGGTCGAATGTCAGTTTGGCCGGATTTAAAGAAAGAAAAACGTCCAAATGAAACAAGGATTTTGTTGTTGGACTGTTGAATTTTAACATCAAGACCTTCAAGATCCTTTCTATCAAACATGCTTGTCGATTTCTCACTACTTCTTAAAATGTCCGATGGGA